>JAHECH010000529.1 GCA_024641835.1 Deltaproteobacteria bacterium | reverse complement strand
TGGACACCACGATATCAGACAGGTAGGCCTCAGTCGCATAAACAGGGACTGTCCATGAAATAATGAGCAAAAGTATAGTGACGAGTATGCCCGCTCTTACTCGCTTCATGTTCGGGATATGCGCCAACGGCACGAGCCTCAGAATAAGCCCTCTTCACATCCTTTGCATAGAGAGGAAAAGGAGCTTGCCAGACTGATGAAGTGACACTCCGTTTTGGTTCCCCTGTTGGTGCACCCTCTCATGGGCTCCGGAAAGCGCCCAAAAATAGGCAGGGGTTTCGATCAGGTGCGATCATATCGGAGAGGAACAGGAATTGCAACCCCTATCCCCGGAGAAGGGACAGAGCGTCACGACAGGGAGGCGAGTCGAGGGGAAGCGGGTTCCAATGAACCGAAGGTGGGAATCCTGACGCTGTTCTCAATATACTTCGACGGATCCTTGTAGGCGAGATCTATCCAGTACTCCCGGTTTGCCATCAACTGATGGAGCACCTGGTGATTCAATAAGTGGCCCGACTTCTGGATCACAAAATGACCGATGACAGGGCAACCAAGAACGGCAAGGTCCCCTATGAAATCAAGGATCTTATGTCTGACGAATTCATCTTTATACCGTAAGCCGTCTTCATTGAGTACCCTGAAGTCATCGATCACAATCGCATTGTCCAAGGAGCCGCCCATGGCCAAACCATTCTCTCTCAAGGTCTGGATATCCCTTAAGAAGCCAAAAGTCCTGGCCCGGCTGATTTCTTCGACAAAGTCTTTGCCTGAAAAATGAAGCTGATATTTCTGAGTTCTGATAAGAGGATGGTTGAAACCGATGCTGTATGTTATCTTGAGGTCATTGGAGGGGCATATAGCTACGGACCGGCCTCCTTCCCGAATCTCAAAGGGCTTCTTTATGACTATAAACCGCTTTGGGTTCTTCTGTTCCTTAATTCCTGCGCTCTTGATTAAGAACACGAACGGCGCTGCACTCCCGTCCATGATAGGGATTTCGGGTCCATCCACTTCCACCCGGGCATTGTCGATACCGAGTCCGAAAAAGGCGGCCATCAGGTGCTCGATGGTTGAAACCCTGAAGCCATTGAGTCCGATAGTGGTGGAAAGATTGGTATCCACGACGTTCTCGTAGTGGGCCTTGATCGCAGGATGACCTAAAATATCGTTTCGGGTGAACCGAATTCCTGTATCAGGAGGTGAAGGCCTGATGGTCAAGCTGACCGTTTGCCCAGAATGCAGACCTATTCCCGTGCAACTCACTTCATCTTTCAGTGTTCGTTGTCTATAATCCATTTAGGAACCCCTGCTCGCTAGGTGAAATGAATAAACTTGCTAGAGCTATAGGCATAAAGCATGCCAGAACAAAAACGAACGCCCAGAAATTTGCATATTATATACAACTAGTTGCAATTACAACTAAAAATACCATGTAAATGGATTTAACGGATAAAGCTGATGCAGGAGAAAAGAAACACTGCTGTGGCAAAGCTACCACACCTGTATGGAATAAATTGGACACTTCGAACGGTTTTTTGGCTTAGGCCCGGGAATGTACTATAGAGTCTCTGCGATGTTGATGATTCAGAGGCAGCGTATGACTCCAAGGGTACCGAAACTCCGCGTAGGGGGACAAAGATGAAAAAAGTTTCGAGACAGGTTGCAAAGCTTTGTGTCTTCGTGGCCATCATCTCCGTCATGGGATGTTACCCGGGGCTTCGAAAAGAAGCCGAGAGCCCTGATCAGGCTCTCAGGAGAGTGCGCTTCTTCTACCCCGACTTCTCGGATGATATGGATGTCCCTTCCCTCCAAAAGGCTCTGGAGGAAAATCTCCAATATCTCCGGAGGCTCAGTCCGGATTTCACATTTGAATACGGTTCCCTCAGGTTCACAGCTCAACAAGTTATCGAGAGCCAGGAAGCTTTCATGAATATCGTTAAGAGCAATCCTGACCCTGGAGAGTTAAACAGGCTAATCAAAAAGAATTTCCTCGTTTACGAAGCAGCTGGGCGGGCGGGTAACAGGAGCGTCCTTTTCACCGGTTATTTCGAGCCCATTATCGAAGGCAGGCTCACTAGAGATGAGATATTCAAATACCCCATTTATCAGAGACCGGATGACCTTATCAAGATCGATCTGTCCCTCTTCAGGGAGGAATTCAAGGGGAAAAGCGTGATTGCCAGAATTCAAGGAAAACAAGTTCTCCCTTATTTCACGAGACAGCAGATAGACCGGGGTAAGACCCTGGAAGGGAAGGGCCTCGAGATCGCCTGGCTGAAAGACCCGCTGGATGTGGCTTTCCTCCAGGTTCAGGGTTCAGGATATCTGCAGCTGGGCGACGGCCGCAGGATAAGGGTGGGGTATGCAGAAAAAAACGGCCAGTCCTATCGTTCTATTGGGGGCTACCTGATCGAGAAAGGCTTCCTGGCCAAGGAAGAGGCCTCCATGCAATCCATTCGCAGATTTCTCTCTGAGCATCCCGAGATGACCGAGGAAGTTTTGAACCACAATCCCTCTTACGTATTCTTCAGGAACTTGGGGGGCGGGCCTGCGGTGGGCAACATCAATGTCCCAATCACAGCAGGAAGGACGATTGCCCTTGACTCCAGCCTCTTTCCCCCAGGAGCCATCGCCTTCATCACAACCCAGAAGCCTGTGATCGATGAAAAAGGGGAAATCACGGGCTGGAGGAAATTCTCCAGGTTTGTGCTGAACCAGGATACGGGCGGGGCCATCCGAGGCGCGGGAAGAGCAGACCTGTTCTGGGGAAGCGGGCCCTATGCAGAAGTGGCAGCAGGGCATATGAAGCATGAAGGGGAACTCTATATCCTGATCAAGAAACCTGGCTCCTAGCAGGTTGCTGAAAAACGCCCATCTACTGCGTTGCCCTCATCGTCTGAGGGAAGTGACAAGTGACGAGTCACGAGTGACAAGTTACTAAGGAGAGCAATATGTTGTTTACATCTTCGCGGGGCATGGGCATTTTCTTTCGTTCCAAGTCTCCCGGCCTGGTCTTTTCAGTGACTTATCCATGGGGGAGTTCTGCCCCCTCCGCATTCTCCGCCTGCGGCGGAGCTGCGGCTTCCCCCACGGATAAGTCACGAAAAGGACAGCGGCCTCCCGCCAGTCACTTCAGAAAACCTCCATGCCCCGCGTACTTGTGCCACGCAAACAGTTTCTTGCTCTCAGTAGTAATGTTTTGATCTCGTTGCTTGTTACTCGTCACTCGTAGCTAAGGTTGGTGCCTTGCATCTGAGCGTTTTTGATCAGCCTGCCCAGCATGTGTTTTTCTGCAACCTGCTAGATGGCAAATTTAGAGAAATCGGCGATGGTAAGGAAAAGCCGCGCCAGTTCCTGGAGCATGGCCACCCTGTTTTTCCTAAGGGCATCATCCTTCTTGGTCAAAATCTCAACGCCCTCAAAAAACTCATCCACAGGCTTTTTCAAGGTGATCAGGAGGTTCAAGGCCTCGAAATACTGCTTTTTCTCTACCGCCTGACGGAATTCATTCTTGAGCCCTTGATAGGTTTCCCAGAGCCGGGACTCGCAAGCCTCTTTGAAAAGAGCGCTGTTCACGGAAAAAGCTTCAGGCTGGTTCTTGAGGATGTTGACGATTCTTTTGAAAGTGAGAGCGAGGGACTCAAAATCGGCAAAGCCCGTGATGAATTTCTTGAGGTGATCAAGCCTATGACGAAGGTGATGGATGTAATCAAACTCAGCAGAAATAACCGCTTCCACCAGGTCAGCGCTGTAATCAGACCTCAGCATCATCTGCCTGTATCTTTCTCGGAAAAAGTCCATCACCTTCACAGCGATGAGTTGTTGATCGAAGGAGGTCTCCTCCCTTAGGATGGACAGAGCTTTGATGACGAAACCCTTCAGGGATATCTCCCACTCCGTTTTTTCAAGGATGCGAATAATGGCAAGGGCGTGCCTGCGGAGAGCAAAGGGGTCGGCTGCGCCTGTGGGCTCCATCTGGATGGCGAAGAATCCGGCGATCGTGTCCATGCGATCGGCCAATCCAACAAGGGCCCCGATCGCTGACGAGGGAAGTTCATCTCCTGCACGGGCAGGAAGATAATGCTCATGG
>JAHECH010000528.1:2133-4090 GCA_024641835.1 Deltaproteobacteria bacterium | reverse complement strand
CTCATCAGGGCTGAGAGCAGGCCTACAAACAGGACTGTGATCCCCACCAGCTTTACACCCTGATCAAGGCCCAGTTTCGCAGAATAATAAAGGATCGGCAAGGGCGTGAGAAGGCTGAATAAAGAACCCAATATAGGGATATAAGCCGACGCTAAAAGGAAAACACTCGCTGCACCGACGCATCCCATTACATCATTGGCTTTCATGGACCTCGCAGACAGGCAATCACCCGCACGACCTCATGGCCCGGCATGGAGAAACGGATTCCTCCGATGCGCATCACCTGAGGGTGGATGTGGTGAAGGGAAGAAGCGCAATGTTTCTAGCCCTTTTGATGGCGACCGTGAGCATCCGCTGATGTTTGGCACAGTTCCCTGATATCCTCCGAGGAATAATCTTGCCCCGCTCTGTAGTGAATAGCCGGAGGTTCCTCGGGTCTTTGTAATCAATGGGCAAGCTGCTATCAGCGCAAAAACGACATATCTTTCTTCTATGATAAGCCATCTTCCGTCGATTCTTGTCAAACATTGGTTTTCACCTCTTCAGCGGGCTGTTCACCGCTCGCTTGAACCGTTTCATGTTGTACCTGGGTGTCTTGCACTTCCTTCTTCTCAGGTTCCTTCCTAGCCTCTTTCTCCTTTAGGATCAGCTCCTCTGGGTCCACATCATCGGCCAGCTTTACAGTCTGGTACTTAAGAATTCTGTCATCCAGTTTAAGTTCCCTCTCAAGTTCGAAGGTGGCGCCGCTTCCGGCACAATAATTGAGGAGGACATAGAAGCCTTTATCGAACTTCTTTGCCTCATAGGCGAGCCGCTGCTGCCCCCACTCTTCTACCTTGACAACGACACCCTTTTGCTTTTCAATGACATTTTTGAATCTGTCGATCACTTCCCTGCGGGTCTCGTCCACCAGGGTAGGATTGACAATAAAAATGGTCTCGTAATGCCTCATCTTTCTGCTCTCCTTTCGGGCATTTTCCCTGTTCGGAAAAACTTGGTCCCGCTCTGCAACCAAATTTCATGGATCAAACGGAACAAGGAGCAATGAAATTCAAAATTTCTTTTAATAGCACTGAGACCTAAGCATGTCAAGCAATTTTGCTCTTCCCGACTGAGTTCCAAAACTTGAGGTTTTGAGATGTGGGATAAAGAATTGGACCTCGCTCGCCATGCTTCACGAGAAGCGGGCAACATACTCATTCCCCGTTTCGGCCGGGTCAATCACATCGCAAAGAAAGGAGAAATTGACCTCGTCACGGAAGCGGACCTCCAGTCCGAGGATGTGATTGTGGACATCATCCGCAGCCGTTTCCCTCAAGATACTATCCTTGCCGAGGAGAGAGGAGAACATGCTCGCGATAGAGCGAGAGTGTGGCTTATCGACCCTCTCGACGGCACGACCAACTTCGCCCACGGGTTCCCCTTTTTTTCGGTTTCCATTGCTCTTCAGGTGGACGGTGAATGCGTCCTGGGAGTTGTCTCCAATCCTTACCTAGGTGAGCATTTTGAGGCGCTGAAAGGAGCAGGTGCTTTTCTTAATCAGAAAGCCATCAGGGTTTCCGAGACCAAAGACCTTCAAGAGTCCCTTCTCGCGGTAGGTTTTCCTTACACCATTCGCGAAAATCCTCACAGGGTGATGGATCACCTCAAAAAGATGGCTGCTTTCGCCCAGGGCATAAGAAGGCCAGGCTCCGCGTCGATTGATCTGGCATATGTGGCAGCCGGAAGACTCGATGGGTTTTGGGAGGAAGGACTAAAGCCATGGGATACGGCTGCTGGCATGGTGATCGTCAAAGAAGCGGGCGGTATGGTCAGCGATTATGAAGGGAGACCCTACTCTCCCTTTATGAACACGATCGTTGCTTCCAATCCTCGAATTCATGAAGCGATGCTCTCGGTGCTCAATAGCTAATGTCCTGTGTCATAAATCTGTTCCCAAACTGAGCTGAGCCGGAGC
>JAHECH010000528.1:0-2123 GCA_024641835.1 Deltaproteobacteria bacterium | reverse complement strand
ACCCGGGCGATAATCCCGGCCGCGGATCAAGTCCAGGGGTTGCCTCGGCGTAACTATTCCATAGGGTCATGGAATGCGTCCATGGCTTCCTTTTGGAGCTCCTCCAGCAGGGCACTGTATCGCGGGGAGAAATGGAAAAGCGTCATTTGCTTTACCCCCGCCCTTTTGGCAATCAGGCCAGCCTCCCTCGCTGTCAAATGGTATTTCCTTTGCGCTGTCCCTTTATCTCTCTCCATAAAGCCCGCCTCGATGAAGAGGTGATCCGCATCTTTGGCCAGGATGACGGCCTTTTCCAAGTTTTCATCACTCCCGATGATGTCCGTGATATAGGCTATCTTCTGGCCAGGGGAGATGGTGGCTATTTTGCTTGCCAGATCTCCCAGAGCAAAGGCCCTTTCCCCATTAGCTTCGCCGCGCTCCGAGCACGTCACGATAAATGGGGTTTGGGGATCCTCCCTTGCGTAGAGGGCTTTCTTGAAACGGGTAAGCCACGGCCCCACGGGCAATCCCACCTCGTTTAGCCTCTCCTTGTTAATGTTGATGGAAAAGCTCTCAACGAGGGAAAAGCCGAGGCAGGGGATTCGATGGTCCAGGAAGCCTGCTTTAACGAAAAATGACGGCTCCCTCAGAAGCACTTCGGTAAAGGGTGATTCTTTCACCTCATTGTCAGGAACAAAGCGATCCCGGCACGTGTAGCGCTTTGTCAGTTTCTTGTTCGGGTGCAACTCCGTCACGCTCAGGTTCAGCTGATATTGGTATTCCTCCACCAGGTTCCAGGTGTACCCTGCCAGTTTCCCTTGCACACGGTTGAAGAACTCAGGCGGACCATAGAGGTAAAGTTCCTTTTCCCGGCCGAGAAGAATGCGCAGGAGTTGGTCAAAGCCAACAAAATGGTCCATATGGGTGTGGGTGACGAATACATGGGTGACCTTCAGGAGGTCTCGAGCGGTGAGACCCTGAAGATCCCCAAGATCAAACAGGATGGCTCTTTTCTCATACGAGAAAGGGATAAACAATCCTGGATCAGCCGATGGAGGGTTTATCAATCTTGGATGAAATCGAGGTCTCATGATTCAAAATCTCTGTTTTAAGTCTTCGCGGGACGCCGGTTTCGAGCAATTCCTGATCACCAGCAAGGCGTCAGATACAAGGCGCCGAGGAGCGACGACTGAGGCGTATCGAGCAATACGCCGCAAGAAGGAGCGAGCGAAGGCAACGCCGCAGATGATGCCTTGATGGTGAATCAGGGATCTGCCCGGCCATTGACAAACCCTACCAGATATGCCAAGGTTTGCCAACAAACAACCAGGATCAGTGAGGTTTTCCCGAGGGTAGAAGATGACGGTGACTAAAGAGGACCTGGTGAATAGCGTAGTCCAGAAAGTCCGTCTCAAGAGGCCGAGAAGGGAAAGGCAGCAGTTCCTCTTTCCTGAATTTGACTACGAACCCCTTCCGAAAAAGCGCGCTGCCCTGGTCGTGGATACGATCTTTGAAATCATCAAGAAAACCCTTGAAAAGGGGGACAGTATTCTCATCTCCGGTTTTGGTAAGTTCATAGTGAAATTCAAATGGGCGAGAAAAGGAAGGAACCCCAGAACAGGAGAGCAAATCATCCTCGAATCGCGCAGGCTGGTCACCTTTCACTGCGCACCCAGACTCAAAGAAAAAATCCGCACGAATGACTAATACAAACGCATTTGAATTTTTGACATTGCCCCCTTGGCTCGCCTCTGGCGTGCAAGCCTTCTCCCTGATTCGGGCTGACCTGAGCCCATAGGGGGTTTGCTGAACACAGGGGATCTGAACGAGGGGGCCGCGGGGGTCTCTTTCAAAATGAGGAAACGAAGAGAGACCGGGAAAGGCTAGGCAAAAAGGGGGCAGCGAAGGCGGGCGGCGCGGCCTCATCTGTCATACCCATATTTGGCCTTGCATGGTTATTCCCGGGAAGCCCTCCGCCCGCCTCAACCAACACCTAAAGCTGATCATCGGGCAGCGGTTTCTTCGTTTCTCTATTTTGAAAGAGACCCCCACGGTCCCTCAGGCCTCTCTCTTATCCCCTGCGTTCAGCAAGGGATGCAGGGGACGACGGGATCGTAAATGGAATTAATGCGTTTGTATTAGTT
>JAHECH010000527.1 GCA_024641835.1 Deltaproteobacteria bacterium | reverse complement strand
TCGCCCAGAGCGTCACGCAGGGAATTATCAGCGCCAAGCACCGCACGGGAATCACAGATCCGACCAGTTACCAGGATTTCCTACAGACTGATGCAGCGATCAATCCCGGCAACAGCGGCGGTCCGCTGTTGACCCTGGGGGGAAAAGTGATCGGGGTCAATTCGGCTATTCTCTCTGAGTCAGGAGGCTTTGAAGGAATTGGTTTCGCCATCCCCAGCAACATGGCAGTACATGTGGCAGAACAGCTTATCAAGAACGGCAAGGTCATCCGGGGCTGGATGGGAGTCAGTGTGCAGGATGTGACCCCTGATTTGGCAAAATCCTTTGGACTGGAGTTGCCCAAAGGTGCGCTGATTGCCGATGTGGTCAAAGGGGGGCCAGCCGGCAAAGCGGGCCTGAAGAGGGGGGACGTGATTCTTGCCTATGAGGGCAAGGAGATCCCGGATTCATCGATGCTCCGTAACGACGTCGCCAATACCGCACCAGGCGAGGAGGTGACGGTTACCATCTGGCGGGAAAAGAAAAAAGAGGAACTCAAGTTCAAGGTTGGAAATGCGGAGGAACTGGCTAAGACGCTCGCTGCTACCTTGAAGAGGCGTTTAGGCGCTGAGGTGAGGCCGCTCACACCGCAGGAAGCACAACAATACGGCATGAGCACCCCTGCTGGTGTCGTCATCGAGAAGGTTGATCCGCGAGGGCCCCTAGGCACAGCTGGGTTCGAGGTGGGAGATGCCATCCTGACAGTGAATAACAAACCGGTCCTCGGCCTGGAAGGCTTTGTGGCTATCCTTAGCGGGTTCAAACCCCATGAGAGGGTGACCATCTTCGCCGTGGATCATCGGACAGGTCAGACGGGTAGTGTCGAAGTCCAACTGGACTGAATCTCGGCTCTGGCGGACAAAGTGGAGCCTGTGGTCCGCGGCCATAGGGTTGCCTGTGGGGGTGCGATACACGGCTTCATCGTAGAGAGAGACGGCGACCACGAAAAGAGGGATAGGAGAAGGAAGAACGGTGCACTATTTTCCTGTTGCGTTACCTTTTTTGCTCGTCCTTGCTTTTCTTTTCGTCTTCTTGATCATCCTGATCGAGGTGGGGGTCCTTGAGTATGCCTATGGGAAACTGGGTATCGGACCCAGGCATATGTTTGCCCTCTTGCTCTTGACTCTTCTCGGGAGTTACGTCAACATTCCTGTGGCTGAGTTACCCTCTCAGCATGTCTACTCTGGCCAGCAGATTAGGTTTTTCGGCATGACGTATGTGATCCCCTTTGTGACCGAGTGGCCGCGGACAGTGGTCGCGATTAATGTGGGCGGGGCCGTGATCCCTACCCTCCTCTCCATCTACTTGCTTGTGAAAAACGGGTTGTATGGCAGGGGGCTCATAGCCATTGCGCTGGTGACCCTGGTCGTCCACCGGATGGCTAGCCCTGTTCCTGGGGTTGGGATTGCTGAGCCCGTCTTCATCCCTCCCCTGGTGACCACTGCCGTGGCCCTGTTCCTCTCTCGGGCTTACGCTGCTCCGCTTGCCT
Source organism: Deltaproteobacteria bacterium (assembly GCA_024641835.1). Classification (GTDB taxonomy): domain Bacteria; phylum Desulfobacterota; class DSM-4660; order Desulfatiglandales; family HGW-15; genus JAHECH01. The sequence continues at coordinate 2,563 of JAHECH010000527.1, read as the reverse complement.
ACATTGGCGGGAGTCTGGGAACGTTGATCGGAGCGGATCTGATGAATATTACCAAACTGCAGGGGCTCGGTGCTCCCGTCGCCTCCATTGGAGGGGCTGGAACTTTCGACGGGATTTTTTTGACCGGGATCCTTTCCGTCCTGTTAGCGAGCCTTCTGTCGAGAGGCCAAAAGCGAGGCGGGTCCTCTAGGGCAAGATAGAGGAATACTTATCCGGGGGATCACAGTGCCGGAATCAATACCCTTCCCCAAGTTTCATAGGAAAGAACCTGGTTCGCTCTGGGTTTCTTGCACATCTCAAAGGGTCTCGATCACTTTCTTCAGCTTTTCCCGGACTTGCTCGGCTATGTTCCCCAACCGGGGATTCTGAATCGCCTGCATGGATGCAACCGGGTCTATGGCAGCCACCTCTATTTCACCCGGCTGATTTTCCTGCACAATGACGTTGCACGGCAGCATCGTGCCAATTTTGTCTTCGGCCTCCAGAGCCTGGTGTGCAAAGCCAGGATTGCAGGCCCCAAGAATGTGATATTTCCGGAAATCCACATTCAGCTTTTTTTTCAACGTTTCTTTGACATCGATCACTGTGAGGACGCCGAATCCTTCCCGGCCCAATGCGGCTGTCACCCTTCCAACCGCATCCTCAAAAGAGGCTTTCAGAATTTTGTTGAAGTAATAGGCCATAAACAACGCACCTCCCTTTCATCTTTGGTGAAAGAAGCCCTACAATCAGGCGGAGCCGCTATGGATGCTTTCCCTCTTTTTCCCCCAAGCCAAGGCCTGCCTTTTGAACCATGGCCTGATATTCTTGAGGTGACAGGGTCGCAAGGCGCCTCACGAATGCGACGATAGCCCAGAGATCTTGCTCGGAGTGAGTGACACCAAAAGAAGGCATTCCGGTCATTTTGAGGCCATTCTTGACAATCCAGTAAAGTTGCGTGTCAGTTAAATCCTGTTGAACATCTTTGGAAGGGAAAAGCGGGGGTCTCGGATAAAGTCCCGCGGTGAATTCAAGGGGGCTGATGCCCGGTCCTCCGTGACACAGGCGGCACGTGTTGTGGAAATGAGGGAACCCGCGATCAATCAGTTCATTCCCCTGCAGGGGCTGGGGGATGATATCCCGGCTGTGGACCTCAATGGACCGATCCTTTGCCTCATCCAGAATCCAAAAGGTAAGCTTCCAGTGCGGTGCATCAGCAGCGACATTATAGAGCCCTAGCCATATCACGGCGGCTCCAGCCAGAATAATAAGACCGAGAATGACGAGGAAAGACAAAAAAAAGCGTTTCATTTACCTACCTCGGGGTTTCGTTCTTCCTGACCCTTCTATGTCATGAACACCCTCTAGGGGGAATAAGGTTCATCCCGCATTTCGGAGAAAAAGAGCATGTATTTACTTCCGTTAGTGTCCGGGTGAAACAGGGGTTCAATTCGGTTTGGCCAGCTTATACTGATTCGGCCATGGGATATCCACGCTAAGAGCTTTTGCTGCGTGGAGCGGCCAGTATGGGCTGCGTAACATTTCGCGGGCCATCAAAACGGCGTCAGCCTGGCCTGTTGCCACGATCTGCTCAGCTTGGACCGGATCGGTGATATAGCCCACAGCGCCGGTCGGAATGCCGACTTCGCGGCGGATCGCTGCTGAAAAGGGGGTCTGGAAGCCGGGCCCGGCAGGGATAACGGCATCCTTCACCATTCCGCCGCTTGAGCAGTCGATGAAATCGATGCCCAATTCCTTGAGCCGTCGGCAAAAATCAAGGGATTGAGAGAAGTTCCATCCTCCTTCCACCCAATCCGTGCAAGAAATACGGACGAAAAGAGGCCATTGTTCAGGCCACACTTCCCGCACGGCCTTGGCGACCTTCAAAGGGAACCGCTCTCGCCGTTCCAGCGCTCCTCCCCACTCGTCCTCACGTTTATTGGAAAGAGGAGAGAGAAATTCATGGCACAGGTAACCATGGGCCATGTGAAGCTCGAGAACCTCAAAACCCGCCTCTACGGATCTTTTGGCAGCAGTCACAAACTGTGAAGTTATTTCCTCGATATCACGCGTACCCATCTCCCGCGGCATAGGTGAAAGGCTATAGAAAGGAATGGGGCTGGGTGCAAGAGGTTGCCACCCCCCTTCATCCTTTGTCAGGGGCCGTCCCCCTCGCCAGGGCAAATCCGTGGAAGCTTTGCGGCCTGCGTGGGCGAGCTGAATGCCCGGGGTTGCTCCGTGTGCCTTAACGAACGTGGTAATGCGTTTGAAACCGTCCGCATGTTTATCAGACCAGATCCCGCTGTCCCAGGGTGAAATGCGCCCCTCCGGGGATACGGCCGTTGCCTCCACCATCACCAGGGCGGCACCCCCCACGGCGCGGCTGCCGAGATGCACCAGGTGCCAGTCCGTGGGAAGACCATCGTCGCTGGAATACTGGCACATGGGCGAGACAAAGATCCGGTTTTTAAATTGGATATTTCGCAACTTAAAAGGCGTAAAAAGCGTAATCATCGACTGGCCTCCTCTGTTTAATTGTAAGCCGACAATGTCCCGGCACAAGAGAGTGTCGTTGGTGCCCCAG
>JAHECH010000025.1 GCA_024641835.1 Deltaproteobacteria bacterium | reverse complement strand
ATTGAAACTGTACCACTACCCACGATCATAACTGATTTTTTCTTACCCGGTTTCCTCTCTTGTTATTTTCTCGATTGTGCCCCCTCCATTCGTAGTTACTTTCTCTTAGAAGCTAGAATTCGGAGGCCCGTAGCGATGGCTGACAATACGGAGAATAAAAAAAACGGACACAAGCCCAACAGGCTGATTCAAGAAAAGAGCCCTTATCTGCTCCAGCACGCCTACAATCCGGTGGAATGGTACCCATGGTGCGATGAGGCGTTTGATAAAGCAGAAAAAGATAACAAACCCATATTCCTGTCCATCGGCTATTCCACCTGCCATTGGTGTCATGTGATGGAGAAGGAATCCTTCGAGGACCCGGAAGTGGCGCAGTTGATGAACGACGCTTTCGTCTCCATCAAAGTGGATCGGGAGGAGAGACCTGACCTTGATCATGTGTACATGACTGTTTGCCAGATGATGACAGGAAGCGGCGGATGGCCTATGACGATCGTGATGACGCCGGAGAAGAGACCTTTCTTTGCTGCTACCTATATTCCAAAAGGGAGTCGCTTTGGCCGGACAGGGATGATGGAACTCATCCCCCGCATTCGAGATATTTGGCGGACTCGGCAGCGGGAGGTTCTCGAGTCTGCCGAGAACATTACCGCCGCAATCCAGGGCATAGAGAGAGAAGCGCCGGGAGAAGATCTGGATCGGTCTGTCCTGGATCTCGCCTACACCGACCTGGCAAAGCGCTTTGATGCGACCTATGGTGGATTTAGCGGTGCCCCCAAGTTTCCAACTCCCCACAACTTCTTCTTCATGCTCCGCTACTGGAAGCGCACAGGTGATTCAAAAGCCCTCATGATGGTTGAAAAGACTCTCCAGGAAATGAGGCGCGGTGGCATTTATGACCAGCTCGGATTTGGATTCCATCGTTACTCTACGGACAGGGAATGGCTCGTTCCTCACTTTGAAAAAATGCTCTATGACCAGGCGATGCTCGCCATGGCCTACATCGACACCTTTCAGGCCACGGGTAAAGAGAATTATGCAAGCACGGCAAAGGGGATTTTCACCTATGTGCTCAGGGACATGAGATCTCCCGAGGGAGCCTTCTATTCGGCAGAAGATGCGGACAGTGAAGGTGTTGAGGGAAAATTCTATGTATGGAATGAAGAGGAAATCCGGCAGCTCCTTGATAAGGATGAAGCTGATCTGGTGATCCGGGTTTTCAATGTGCAAAAGAACGGCAATTTCCGCGAGGAAGCAACCGGGAAAAACCGTGGTGTGAACATTCTCTACCTCGGAAAATCAATCTCAGAAATCGCTGCTGATCTCAAGATTCCAGCGGCAGAACTTGAAAAGAAGATCGATTCAGCCCGATCAAAACTCTTCCAGGTTCGTGAGAGGCGTATCCATCCCCACAAGGACGACAAGATTCTCACCGACTGGAATGGTCTTATGATTGGCGCGCTGGCACAAGGCGCTCAGATTTTCGAGGATAAGAGCTATGAGGATGCGGCCAAAGGAGCTGCCCAGTTCGTCATGAAGGCCATGAGAGACCCCGATGGCCGCCTTCTCCACCGCTACAGAGAGGGTGAGGCAAGAATCGCAGCGAACCTTGACGATTATGCCTTCTTCATCTGGGGGCTGATCGAACTTTATGAAGCCACCTTTGATGCTCAATACATGAAGTGGGCCCTTGATTTGAATGCGAACATGCTGGAGCATTTCTGGGATCATCTGGGAGGGGGGCTTTTTTTCACTCCCGATGACGGGGAAAAACTGATTGTGCGAAAAAAAGAAGTTTACGATGGAGCCCTTCCCTCTGGTAATGCGATAGCCATGTTCAGCCTCTTGCGACTGGCACGTTTCACAGGTCAGGCTGATTTGGATCATAAGGCATCCCAGATCAGCAAAGCCTTTTCCCATCAGATCAGGCAGTTTCCCTCAGGATATACCCAGTTTCTGAGCTCAGTGGATTTCGGGCTTGGGCCTTCTTACGAAGTCGTCATTGTCGGGGCTGCCGAATCCGTGGGGACACGGGATATGCTGAGAGCCCTCAAATCCCATTTCATTCCGAACAAGGTGCTGATCTTCAAGCCTTCGGACGGGAAACCATCTGCCATTGTCGACGTTGCACCGTTCACCAAGAATCATGCGCCAGTTGATGGAAAAGCAACGGCATACGTCTGCCGAAACACCGCATGTGACATGCCAACCACAGACACCCAAGAGATGCTGAAAATATTGGAGGCTGGCAGCTAGGCATCTCAGACGTGCCCTTGAGAACTCCGTTGCGCCCAGAGCAGGGGATTTCAAAGACTCGATGCTCCAAAGTCCATCATAGAGCTACTTCTTTGCTTTCCCCTTAGGCTTCTGCTCCGGTGCGGCATCCGGACAAGGAAAGACTTTTCCCTGCTCATCTTTGTAAGGGATCGCCTTCAGATGGGTCCCCACATCGCTGCTTTCCCCGATTCGCCAGAGCCGACCCGTCTGTGTGTCGAGCATGTACTGGTCCTTGTTGGAGTCGGATATCTGACCAAACACGTATCTTCCGCTTCCTGAGCTCAAAACCCCCTCAGAAGAAATCTTCTGTGACGGCGAAGGTGTGAGCCCAAACTGAGCAAAAGCAGGGGACAGGAAAAGCGTGAAAACCGCCATGCTTGCAATCAGGATTCCTATCATTTTCCCCATGGGTTCTACCTCCTCTCTTTCCTTCTCTCTAAGATGGCAGAACAGCATGGGCTGTCAAGATAATTTGGGGAATTTGACACCCGCCCCTTCATGCCCTAACATTTGATTGACAAACGTGCAAGTGGAGGCATTCGGGGGGACCATGAGGATGCTCTAGAAAAAAAGGTTGGAGAAGAGTGTTTGCTTCTACAAACAAGTTCGAGGCTACGGAGGTTGATCATGATTCGTGCCAAGTTATGGTTCCGCTGTGCTGCCATGCATGATCCTGTGACGCCCGTTATCGTGCAGCCAGCAGTGATTGGATGGGAAGCAAAGAGGAGGGAAGTGGATCTCACCATAGAACGGGCCTTCAAGGGCGATGAACTCGTCCTCCGGATGAAAGGATGGGTGACCACGGACGTTCAGAAAGTGATCGATGTCGTGAAAAGGCACGGGTACCTGAAGGTTCTTGACGACCGGGATCTTGTGGTGGAGATGGAAACGGAAAAGGAATTGAAGGAGCTTACCCACGATCTCGGGGAACATTTTCACGACCAAGTGGATTTGGAAAGGATTTGACCTCTTGTCTGAGGAATTTGTTGAGCTTCCCATCGATGGCTTTCTTGACCTTCATGCTTTCAGACCTGAAGATGCGGCATCGGTGGTGGATGAGTATCTGAGAGCATGCCTTGAGAAAGGCATCTATGAGGTGAGGATTATCCATGGCAAGGGAAAGGGTGTTCTTCGAAGAACCGTTCACGCCCTGCTCCAGAAACACCCCCTTGTGGCGAATTTCACCCTTGACAGCGGCCCCTCAACCTGGGGAGCCACGATTGTACGGCTAAAGCGTCAGTGAGAAGTAAGAAGTGACGAGTCACGAGTTTCCGGTGAACGTGAGACGAGATCCCCCCTGCTGGTTCCTTCTCCCCTGTTATTTCTCCTTTGTTCCTTGTCACCCGTCACTCGTTACGCGTCAGTTTATTTGGAATTGACCCAAGTCAAGGAAAACCTCCCCTATGCTGGTAAAATGCTCCCATCATAGCCATTTGAGGTTTCAGTCATGAAATGGTCTAAAGAGGCCGAAGAAGCGGTATCTCGAGTCCCTTTCTTTGTCAGAAAAAGGGTCAAGAAGTGGGTCGAGGATGAAGCAACACGCTCTGGAGCAAGAGAGGTGACTCAACGGCACGTTCTCACCAGCCAGCAGCGCTTCTTGAACCGGATGGAAGAAGAGGTCAAAGGGTATCAGGTGGAAACATGTTTCGGTCCGAGCGGTTGTCCCAATCGAGCCGTCATATCCGAGGATCTTCCCGCTGCCTTAGAAACCCTGCTCTCTCGAAGAGATCCCGAATCTTTCTTAAGGCAACGGGTCAAAGGGCCGCTGAAGGTGCATCACGAATTCCGTCTCTCCATCTCAGATTGCCCTAACGCCTGTTCCAGGCCCCAGGTCGTTGACATAGGCCTGATCGGCGCCTGTATGCCGGAGATTACGGAAGAGCCTTGCAGCGAGTGTGGCGTTTGCATGGAGGCGTGTAAAGAAAACGCCATCTCAGCTCAAAACGGCCAACCTTCAATCAGCGAATCAAAATGCCTCTTCTGCGGCCAGTGTGCAAAAGTCTGCCCTACAGGCACATTGAAGAAAGGGAAAAAGGGTTATCGAATCCTTGTTGGAGGGAAGCTCGGAAGGCATCCCAGGCTGGCAGAAGAATTCCCCGGGGTTTTTCCCCAAGATGAGGCGATGAAAATCGTTGAAAAATGCTTGGATCTCTACCAGGAACACTCTGTTCACGGTGAACGATTCGGAGAAATCTTGGAGCGCATGGATAAGCAGCCCTGGGAAGCGATCCGCCAAGCTGGACGCTTGAAGAGCCCTCCCGGCCTGCTGAGTCATAAAACAGGTGAATAGGTCAACCTGGGCACGCTCTTTTGTGCCTACCGGGCTATGAATATCGGGGCCACGGAGGTCTCTTTCAAAATAGAGAAACGAAGAAGTCGCCGCCCAGTGATCAGCTTTAGGTAATGGGTGAGGCCCCACCGGGGGTGGGACAGGCGGGCGGAGGGCTTCCCGGGAATAGCCATCCAAGGCGAAACATGGAAATGACTGATGCAGCCGCGCCGCCCGCCTTCGCTGCCCTCTACTTGCGGAGTCTTTCCCGGTCTCTCTTCGTTTCCTCATTTTGAAAGAGACCCCCGTGGCCCATCGGAAACCCACTGAAGCGATATTGCGGCTCTGAGAGACCACCTCCCCGGGGTGCTCTGGCTCAGCTCAGTTTGGCAACGGTTTTATGACTCAGGACACTGGTGCTCTCTTGAAAAAGCTGTGGACGTGATTTAACTAAATGTGGAATAAAACACATCCAAAAGGGGTAAGCTGCATATGGAAGAAGTCTGTTATACCCGCGAAGGGGCGCTGGAAAAAGCGATCGAGATGGAAGCCAAAAGCTTTGAAGTCTACAAGAAGGCTTATTTGAATTCAAAGAACAGGCTCGCTAAAGACCTTCTCAGGGATCTTGCCCTGGATGAACTGAGACACAAATACATCCTTGAGAGAGCTTTTTTTGAAGAGACAGTTCTGCTCCATGAATCTGGTTCAAGGGAAGGGACAAGCATCAAATTCTCGCTCCTGTTTGAAGAGAAGAGTCTCAAAGAGCACTCCTCTGAACAGGAGGTGATGCTCTACGCGATTCACGGCAAGAAACGTGCCGTGGACTCCTACAAAAACATGGCCGATCAGTGTGACGGGGCACCCATGGAAGAGATGTACCGAAGGTTCGCCGAAGATGAAGAAGGCCACCTTGCTCGGCTTGAGGCGCTATACGAAAGCGTTTATATGAAATCGATGTAGGAACCGGATGAACTTGAGTGCTTTGAGGCCTGAGCTCTCAGCAGAGATTTCCACCACCTCATGAAAGGAGAAAAGCCTATGAAGAAAGTGAATTTATTCGAATCCGCGGGTTTTAGTGACTTGATGCACAAGACCTTTCTTGTTCATGATTCTCCTTACTTCAAAATCATCAACTTCAATTTCAAAGCGGGTCAAGGGCTTCCCATTCACTCCCATGAGATGGAAGGACAGGTAAGCATCGCGGTCCTTGAAGGAGACGGAGAATTCTTAGGGAAAGATAATGCCGTTCTTCCTGCGCGACCCGGTGATGTCCTGATCTCCGACATTGCCGAGCCACACGGCATCAAAGCCAAGAGCGACATGCGCGTTCTTGTGACGATCGCTCCACCGATCTGAGGCTTGGGTATTTTGTATTGCTCTTCAAAGACAAACCTTTGGCGTGGTCAAAGCTCTCTCAGCAAGATCGCGGGAGAAGCACGGGTTCTGGCCCTTCATTTTTCCCCCACAGCCTTAAACCCTTTTTCCAATCTGGAGCCAAGAGCACCGTGAAACCCGTGGAGGTCTTCGGAAAGACCAAATAGGGTGGTTTTACGAGCATCATCCGGGTAGGAAGGAATAAGAAACCCCCGCTCCAGGCGGGGGTTTTAGTTCTGGTCGACCGCTGATGAGTCGCTTCTAGTGATACCCGAGCGGGCAAAATGGGCTCGCGTGGCCTCCCGCATAGCAAGCGAAATTGAAATGATCTTTACGATGACTTGCTACCCAGTCCGCCCACTCATCAGGCCATATTTCAACTCTCGGTCGGACATACTCCTCCGAGATTCTATCTTTTTCGGTCAAAGAGAGGTATTCTCTCACAGTCATTTCTTTTTCCCTCTTCATTTTCGCACCTCCTCTCCATTCCCATTCTTTTAAAATTTAGCTACGTTAGTAAAAATGTCAATAAGGGATCGTTCGCTTCTGTTTCGTTTGCAATTTCCCATTTGTTTTGATAGTATGCAATCATTTAAGGCCCTCACAGAAAGTGGAAGCCCATGGAAGAACTCGGAAAGCGCAGACATGACCGAAAGAATGATCTGAGTCTGGTGGAATACATTATCCTGGATGACAAGGGGGACTACGCCAGTCGGGGTATGGGCCGCACTCGAAATTTGAGCGAAGCAGGACTTCTGCTCGAAACCCACCGTTCCCTCCAAATAGGACAAGATATTCTTATCACCCTCGGCCTTAAGAATGAAATGATCCAGGCCAGAGGAAGGGTCGTTCACACTGAGAAGCCTACATCGGACGAAAGACACTGCTCCGGCATAAAGTTCGTGGTGATTGGAGAAAACGACAGGAGAGTCTTGAGGAAAATTATTGAAGCCATGCGCAATTCAGTTGAGCGAACATCCCCGTGATGCCTTCATAACTGCCGTTCCCGCATCGGCAATACTCGCCCCTTACCGACCCAGTCATGACCCTTCAACTCGTTAGTCGATCTTCATCCTGTCGTACAATTTGACTTCTGAGCTTGGATGCCGCATTGACTTCCTCTTCTCTATTGCCTATTTTTTAGCTAAAGCCTTGAAGAACTATATTTGAACCACACTCAGTGTGTTTTCATGCGGACATCGGATGCGGTAAGCTACTCTTTTTTGGATGAAATTTCGTCTCAGTACCCGGTTTCATGAATATGGTTACACATGGGGCATTGCTGACATCTGAGGGGTCATGGGGGTGTCTTTCCCGGTCTCTCTTCGTTTCCTCATTTTGAAAGAGACCCCCATGGCCCCATCACAGGCCCCTTGTGTCAAGATAGGTAACCGAATTTACGAACCGATGCACTTAGCCGGACCGGAGGGATAGGAAAGGGAAAGGAGGGACAGAACATGTCATTAGTAACGATTTCGGGAGGAATGGGCAGTGGTGCGGAGAAAGTTGCAGAACTCGTTGCCAGAATGGCCAAATTAGAACTCTTCGATGACAAAAGGCTCTATGACGAAGCGATAAGAATGGGCATTCGGGCTGAAGACTCGAAGGGACTAGATGAGAAAGTTCCAGGTTTTTTTGACTCCCTGAGATACAACCCTGAGCTCTATTTGGATACTTTGGAATCCGTGGTTTTCGAAGTTTCCCGCACGGGAAAAGGAGTGATCGTGGGGCATGGTAGCCAAGCGCTTCTACGTGACTTTGGTTGTGCTATGCATGTACTCGTCCATGCTTCCGAGGCTTACCGCATTCAACAACTCACGGAGAAGCATCACTTGAGCAAGAAGGCTGCGGAAAAAATGATTCAGAAGAAAGATAATGAAAAGAGAGGGTTTTTCCGATTTGCTTTCCACATGGAGTGGAGTGACCCGTCGCTATACGACCTCGTGATCAACACCGAAAAACTCGGCATTGGCGGTGCTGCGAAGCTGGTCTTGGAAGCCCTGCTGTCGGATGGGATCAAGGAGTGCAGCCTGCGAGCCCTGGAGACCATGGAGCGAATGTCCTTGATGAAGAAGGTCCAGGCATCATTGCTGAAGGAACATTTCAGTTACACCCAGTTCCACGTTGAGGTGCCTGAACAAGGCGTTGTGCAGATCAGCGGTTACACCGCCACAGAAGAGGACAAGAGGCAAATGGTGAAAGTTGCCAGGAGAGTTCAGGGTGTTTCCAAGGTTAGGGATGAGATTGGGGTCATGCCCGCTGGGGCCTATTAAGCATGATGGTTGATTGAAAAGTCTGAACGGCACCATTCGCCACGTAGTCTCCCCGGGTAGCCCAGCGGACGGTACACGGTCCAAGGTACACGGTGCCCGGTTGAACATCGTAGCGCATTGATTGCTTTTCCTTACGCCGTGCGCCCTGCACCGTGGGCCGTTCCTGTGCCTACCCGGCTATGAATATCGGGGCCGTACAGGGGACTAAATCAATGAATTTCTGAGACGTGATAATAGCAGGGAGATCGGATTCGCGTGACAGCCCTTCAACCAGTGCCCTGGTCATCGCCTGAGAAGTAGAAGTCTTACTATTGCTCGCAAGCCTGCGAGGCTAAACATCTTTCGGTACAGGCTTTCATAGCTTCTCTCGCCCTGGATCACGCCCATGTGAAGATCACCTAGCCTTCCGCCATGGGCACTGATGACGCGAGTACTGAACCTTGGGCATTTATACAGAATGTAGGCGAACCTTTTCGCGAAAATGAGATCATGACCCATTTCCTTCCGTAGGATCGGGGTGTATGCTTCCAACCTATTGTAGCCGGATCTGAGCGCATCCATTATGACGCTGGAAGCGATGTGGGCTCCTTTGAAAGCATAAGTCATTCCTTCCCCAGTGATGGGATCTGCAAATCCAGCTGCATCTCCAACGAGCAGCCCTCTTTCAGAGGCAAGGATGTTTCGCTTATCAGGGCTGATAGGGATTAAATGGGCCATGAAAGACTTAACCTTTGCTGAGGCATGAATGTTCTTTGCCGCCAGGTAGGCATTGAAATACGGTCTCAGGTGCTTCACTCTTCTCGATGCGGAAAGCACTCCCACAGAGAGGTGATCGCGCTTTGGAAAAATCCATCCGTACCCCTCAGGTATCAGCCCAAAATCAAAGTGAGCTGTATTTTGGAAGACCCTCGGAAAATTGATATCAGGATGATAGATTTCTCCTTCCACACCATTCATGACATGTCGTCGGACCTTTAACCCGAGCGCTCTTGCCACTCTGCTGTTGACTCCGTCCGCTCCCACGAGGAGTCGGCCTTTGAAGATGCCTTCGGATGTGTATATGCTCAATCCGTCCCCTGACGGTCGAAGCGCCTTGAAGCCCACCCCATCTTTTAAAGTAGCTCCAGCCTGCACTGCTTTCCCCGCCAGAAAGTGGTCCAGCCGGCTTCTCATGACCATGGTAATCACTGGATGATCCCGGTGAGCCACAAAAACCGGCTTGCCGTTCACAAAAGCCTTCACCGAATAGGAGTATTCTGCGATAACTTCCTCGATCTCAAAAGGAAGAAGAGCTCGTGCTCTTGGTGTCAGCCCGCCCCCACAGGGCTTATCCCTGGGGAGATGTTCCCTATCCATGAGCAGCACCCGGGCATTCTGGCTGGCCAATAGATAGGCGAGGAGTGCACCCGCTGGACCAGCGCCGACAATAATCACGTCGTATTTTGCCACACTGTTGCCCAATTCCTCTCCAATCTCTGGTGATGGTGGCTTCTCACTCATCCGCCTCGAGGCGTGGCAGTCCCCCGAAAGCAAAAACCATTGTATCCGAGTTCTTTGGTAAGCGCAATTTCAAGGATGAGTTGACGAACCAGACTCCTGCAGAATAGTATCTTCTTATTCTGCGCTCTTTTGCGCTGATCACCCGCTCAATCCATATGAAAACCACGCTACCCAGAATCCTCTTTCTCCAACTCCCTCGTCTGGACAACGATAGCAGGGGGATTCCCGAGAATCTGCCCATGGCAGGTTTCTATCTCCGTCACAGTTTGGAACAAGCACAAGTCTCCCACGAATTCCGTTTCCTCACACCCGAAGAGGAAGATCTTGATGATCATCACCTCCTTAAATTGATTCTTGATTGGAAGCCGGACGCCATTGCTGCCACCCTTTACCTCTGGAACATTGAAAGAACTCTGCACGTCTTGAGAAAAACCCGAAGGCATCTGCCTGCGGTGAATATGATCGTGGGCGGGCCTGAGGTGGCCCATCGCCATCCTTTCCTATACAAGAGCCGCGTTCCTGATATGGCCGTGGTGGGCGAAGGAGAACCGGTTTTCCCGTCCATCATCAGGGCACTGTGCGGGGGCGTCTTCCCGAACTTTGCCCGTATGGCGTTGAAAATTGGGAAATCCTATGTCTGGGGAAATGAACCGGTGCCCGGCGTTTGCCTCAATCGTTCTCTTCCCCCTCCCGATCATCCCGGATGGAAGCCGGACAGCCATGGTATGGCCTACCTAGAAACAAGCCGAGGCTGTCCTTTGGGGTGCATTTACTGCCGCTATGCTCAATTCAGGCGGCAGATCAGTTTTCTCAGGGCTGCGGAAGTGAAAAAACATGTCAAGATCCTGATAGATCGAGGGGCCAGAGAGGTCCGCTTCGTAGATCCTGTGTTCAATGCCAATCCGGAATTCCAGGAGATCCTAAGAGCCCTCCTCCGATTAAACAGCTCACGCAGCATCGCTTTTTTCGCGGAAATCCGGGCTGACTTGCTCACTCCTGATGAGATATCCCTTTTGGCTGAAGCTGGTTTCAGCGAGGTGGAAGCAGGCGTGCAGAGCCTTGATCCTTTGGTTCTGAGACGGATTCACCGGCCCGTTCGATTTGGACCCTTGGAAAAAAATCTTCACCTTCTTTTTGATCATGGGATTCGAGTCACCATTGACCTGATGTATGGCCTCCCAGGACAGAGCATGGGAGATGTGGAAACCTCTCTCAGTTGGGCATGGAGATTCAGGCAAGCCCATGTTCAATGTCTTCAGACCCTGCTTCTTCCCGGGACTGAACTGGCTGAACGACACCGCTCATGGAAAACCAGAGCGGATCACGTGCCGCCCTATGGCGTCGCCTCCACTAGCACCATGTCGAGGGAGGATATTCGTACGATCGAAGCGCTGATTCATGACAAATCGCCGGCAGATTGCATGACTCGAAGATTTGTAGGAACCACCCTCCCTGATCTCTTCAAAAAGAAAATCCCCATCCCTGCGGATTCAGTCAAAAGCCTCTCTGAGATTCCGGGATTCACCTCCCGTCGTGCTCTGATCGTTTCAGGTGAGGATCTATATGCTCATCGTCAAAGCATCCTGACCATCATCCACAGAGCTATTCTTTCGGAGCCTCACATGCTCTGGCAGTTTGTTATGAAGCCTGCTGAAGAAGAGCCTCTGGATCTCCTGGATGAAATGGTTGCTGCAATCAGATCCCACCCTTTTCACTGGATGGACCGTTTTGCCTCTGTCAACTCTTGGAACCGTGTTGCCTCACGAAGGATCTTCATCCTTCTCAAAAACTCACGATCCTATTCTCCTTCCTGGGTCGTAGCGGCGGAAAAACTCCTGGAAGACCATTTTTATTGAATTCGGAAAGGATGATGAAAATGAAAGGATTCAAGGCATACTATCTATCACCGATCGGCCCCTTGGAGATCTCCGGGCTTTCCGGGGGCATTACATCCGTGACATTCGTGAAGAAACGGCTCCCGAGCGACCGCAATCTCCCCGAGTGTATGAAGGAGTGTGTTCGGCAAATGGATGAATATTTCATAGGCACTCGAAAAAAGTTCTCCCTCAAGCTTCTCTTGGAGGGCACCCCTTTCCAGAAACAGGTCTGGCGAGAGTTGAGGAGAATCCCTTACGGAAAAGCTGTCTCCTACGGGGATATCGCCCGCTCCATTGGGAAACCCCGTGCCTTTCGCGCCACGGGAAACGCCAACAATAAGAATCCCATTGTGATCATCATTCCCTGCCACCGGGTGATCGGCGCTGATGGCAGCCTGGTCGGCTACGGCAGCGGAATCTGGCGCAAAGAGTGGCTGCTGAAACACGAAAGAGCCTTCATCAGCTAGCCGGTATTCCCGATGCAAGCCTTTGGCTGCAACCAGAGAGGTTCTGTGCTGGCAGCGGGGGTGGTCTCTTCCTGGCCGCAATGAAACCTGCCAGGGCAGATTTCAACCATTGCCCTTCGGGGCTTCAATCCCGCCAAAGGCGGAAACTCTCTGAAATCCCATGGAGTCGGATTTCGGAGAGACCACTCCCCTGTGGCGGCATCCCGAGGGAAAAGCCTGCACGAAAGCACTCAACTACAAGATCAGCTGGAATTGGGACATGGTGTTGAGGACCCAGAAGCGCGAGGCAGTGTTGATAGAGGATGACGGGCGCATCGTCATCCCCCCTGCTGCCCAGCATGATAACGAATGGAATTATGAATTGACAAACCCTGGCCCGCGGCTCTATGGTGCCCCTATGCCTAGGAAAGCGCGCATAGATGCTCCCGATACATTGCATCATATCATATTGCTAGGCATGGGACGGAAGAAAATCTTTCAGGACGATGCTGACAGGGATCAGTTTCTCTTGCGCCTTTCGAGTCTCCTGAGGGAGACTTCCGCTTCCTGTTATGCCTGGTCCTTGGTTCCCGGCCGATCCCATCTTCTTTTGAGAACAGGCGCCACACCCATAGCCTCCCTCATGCTCAGGCTTCTTACGGGCTATGTGGTTACTTTTAACCGACGCCATCGTCGTCGGGGCCCGCTGTTCCAGAGCCGGTATAAGTCCATCTTGTGCCAAGAAGAGCCGTATCTGCTCGAACTGGTCCGCTATATCCACCTCGTCCCTTTGCGCCTTGGAGTAGTGCGGAACTATTCTGACCTCGGGAATTATCGTTATGCAGGACACAGCGTTATCCTCGGGAAAAGGAAAAACGATTGGCAGGATGTGAATCATGTGCTCCGGTTTTTCAGAGCAACAACGCCTAAAGCTCAAGAAAGATATAGGGAATACGTGAAACAGGGTGCAAAAGAGGTTCAGGGGGTTGAGCTGAGCGGAGGAGGACCGATTCGGAGCGCCGGAGGATTTTCTGAATTTAGGAGATTAAGGAAGTACGGGAGGCAGCCACGAGGGGATGAACGGATACTGGGTGACAGCAAGTTTGTGGCTCAGGTTCTCCTGAGCACTGAGCGGCAATCGAAAAGGAGACATGAGTTGCCATCCAGCGGTTATGACCTTGACCGCCTCAGCAAAAAAGTTTCCACCCTTTTGAATGTGAAACCTAAGGATATCTTTTCCCATCGAAAGCACCCTGAGTCAGTTAAGGCGCGGAGCGTGTTCTGTTACTGGGCAGTGAAGGAATTGCATGAAAGCGCCACAGCCCTCGCCAGAAAACTTGGGGTTTCCCAGCCTGCCGTGAGCATCTCCGTGAAGCGAGGTGCAAGGATAGTCTCCGATATGGGTCTCAGGCTCTCGGAGAAATGAGATTCATTTTATACGTGTCCCCTCGCCTCATTGACTTGAGAGGGGTTTACTGTTATACTGATCACGAAAAAAAAGAGGAGGGATAAACATGAAGAACGCGCTTCTCAGACTGATCCTACTGGTATTGCTGCTTCCTGCGCTTTCAGGCTGCTGGTATGCCGTTGCAGCGGGTGCGGGTGCCGCCGTCGGCTACAAAGCAAAAGAAGAGGGATACGGGGTGCAAAGTCCTGTGGCCAAAGAGAAAGCAAAGACGAAGCACGACAAAGACGAAAAGTAGTCCTTCCGCATCATACGACCTTTTAATCCCCTTGCATTTTGAAAATCTCCTCCAAAAGGATGCCAATTTCTTCCATGGTGTTGTAGTGACATAATCCGATCCGTACAACACCTCCTTGCCTCATGAGCCCAAGCCGCTCAATCGCTTCAACGGCATAGAAGTGACCATCCCAGAGGAAAATGTTTCTCCTGTCGAGCCTCTTCGCCATTTCTCTAGGTTTTAGCTCTTTCGTCGTCAAGGAAAATGTTGGGACTCTCTGATCCAGCTTTTCCTCCTCTGTAATGCCATAGATCTTCACCCCGGGGATCTTGAGCAAGCCGCCAAGCAATGCCCTGCTCAAGCTTTTTTCGTAAGCCCGAATGGCCGACATTCCCACCTTGAGATCCTTTCGCCTTCCAACAAATCCCGGATAATCCCTGGCAAACTCACTTCCAAAACGTTTGCCCACCGATGCCAGATATTCCACTGCTGCAGCCGCACCGCATATTCCCTCGAAATTATTCGTCCCGGTTTCAAATTTGTCTGGTGGAGCTTCTCCAGCAGGCCTGACCTTGCGAGGAGGCAAGGTATCCAAAAGGTCGTATCGTCCGTAGAGCACACCCAGGTGAGGGCCGAAAAACTTGTAAGCCGAGCAAACCAAAAAGTCACACCCCAATTCCTTGACATCTATAGGTCCGTGAGGAGCATAATGAACAGCGTCCACATAAACCCAGGCGCCAAAACCGTGGGCCAGGGAAATAATCGTTTGGACATCGTTGATGGTTCCAAGAGCATTGGAAGCATATCCCACAGCCACGACCTTGGTTCGCCTGTTGATCGCTCTTTCCATGTCGTCCATGTTCAGGGTGCCGTTGGTGGGATCGAAGTCAACATAGCGCACGATCATCCCCCTGGATTCAAGAGCAAGCCAGGGGGAGACATTTCCATCGTGATCCAGCCGGGTGACGACGATTTCGTCACCCGGCCTGAGCCTATCCCCTATGGCCTGGCTGAGCCTGAAGGTGAGGGTTGTCATATTCGGTCCAAAGACGATCTCTTCGGATCTTGCAGCATTGAAAAAATCAGCCATTGCTAGCCGTGCTTCATGAACTGCTTCATCTGTCTTTCGGCTGTACAGATAAGCGCCATCATGATTGCTGTTTGCGGAGACGAAATAGCGGCTTATTGCTTCAATCACAGAGCCGTGGACCTGTGTCCCGCCCGGGCCATCGAAAAAGATGATAGGTCTCCCATCCACGGATTGCGTCAGGGCGGGAAATTCAGATCGAATCGCACAAACAGCTTTTGCATCCAGTGCCATGCTTCTTCCTCCTGATTCTTGATTCCTCATTGATAGCGTGGAGAATCCCGTGCTTCCGCACGGGGCTTCCTCTATAGAAAAAGCCATTTGGGTTTGGGACACATCCGCTTTCAAATCTCCATGGCCGTTCATCCCCGCCCTTCCGGGAGGGGCATTCCGGCTTTTTCATGTAAAACATGGTGAACCATATATAACAAACTGAGGGATGTTTGGGAATTGTGAATTCGGATCCATCTGAAAGCCCATTCCGTTCGTGCCAATAGATCAGCGGTATCAATCTGTTGAAGGACGAAGGAAAATCAGATAAGATGCGTCTGATGACTACCTTTCGAAAAGGAGAAATGTCCCTATGGCGAGCGACCTTACCGTCGATGTGTTACGCGAATTGATCGAACACCAAGTCGACACTGAGCGAGATCAGCAAGAAATCGGAGGCTGGTGGAAAAAGCCGATTCTTGCCACCGGCGCTGTTGACGAGCGATTCGAGGTCCTTCCCAGCGTCGC
>JAHECH010000526.1 GCA_024641835.1 Deltaproteobacteria bacterium | reverse complement strand
GTCACAAGGAACGGGACCCGGCGGAAGAACTCCACAAAGTTGATCGAGAAAAGGCGTATCGGCAGGAAATTCCTTCCACGGCTAACGCGCATGGTTGCAAGAAAGAAGCCGGTCACAAAGCCTATGATACACCCGATAGCTGAAAGTGCGATGGTCCTCAACCCTGCTTGGAGCAAAAAAATTAAGTTGTAGTATGTGAAGAATCGCGGGACCTCTTCAAGCAGGCTCGCCAACATCAAAACACCTTGCCCTTCACTCTAAAAAGCCATCTTCCGAGATAAAGTAAAATGAAACTGGCAGCAATTGTTATGAGGATATAGAGACCGGCTGTAATCGAAAAGATTTCGACGGGCCGAAACGTTATGGCATCCACGTTAAAGGCTCTTCCTGTGAGTTCCTCGACGCCAAAAATAGCGGCCATGGATGTCCCTAATGTCATAATGATGTAGAGATTTGAAAATGGAGGATAAAGAGTCTTACAAAGATGGGGTATGATGACATATCGCACAGACTGCAGGAAAGACATGCCCAGCGTTTCAGCGGCTTCCAGTTCCGACCTGCGCACCGACACAAAACCCGCCCGCTGAATTTCAGTCGCATAAGCTCCCGCATTAAGCGTCATGCCGACAAGCACAGCTTCGTAGGAGGATAGGACAATCCCAAATTGAGGGAGACCAAAGAAGATGAAATAGATTTGGACCAGCTGCGGCGTATTGGTAAAAAAAGTCACGTACGCATTTACAAGAACTTGCAAGGCCCTGTTGCCATAAGTCTTCGCTATGGCACCTGCAAGTCCAATGACCATGCCACCGCAGAAAGCGAGAAAAGCGATCTGGAAACTAAGCCATGCACCTCCAATTAGGTATGGTACATATTTCAGCACCTGGCTGAAATGTATAGTATAATGCATCGAAGGATCGATAACCTCCTAAAATGATTATACGTTTTCGAAATGGCCCTTGACCAGTAACGTACCCACCCCAGGGCAAGACGGGTCAGAAACTTCATTACACAGGCAAGAGGTTTTTAGGAAACATCAAAACCAATCGGACCAATGGACCTTCTGGATCATGGGTCGACCGAAATATTTTGTCCAGAGTTCTTCGATAGTACCGTCGCTGTGTAAGTCGAAGATAACGATGTTTAACCAATTTCTCAAGGTTTCATTTCCCTTGCTGACACCAAGACAGTCATAATCAGTACTCACAGGAGCTTCGACTATTCTCCACTTGGTCCCTTTATAGAGATCCATGGGTTTTAAGATAAATTCGATTACGTCGAGGATCGCATCGCCGCGTCCCTGGGCAATGGCGCGGATGGCATCAGGATAGTTGTCGAGAAGCAAGCGCTTTGCCTTGGGAAGGTTCTTCTCGATAAAAGGAATTGGGGTCGTCCCACGAACCTGAACAAATGTAATATCACTCCGGTTGAAATCTTTGTAGCTCTTGTAAGGCCTCTTTTCTGTCGTGACAACGCCAAGGACTTCTGTATTAACCGGGAAGGTAAAGTCGACCATCTTTCCTCGTTCGGAGTTACGCGTCAGGGCCCCCATGACAAAATCGACTTTGTCTGCAGTAACGAATGGGATCCGATCCGGGGAACTCACCTGCACAATCTGAAGCTTAACACCCAGTTTCTTGGCAACAGCAGCAGCAAATTCCGGCTCAAATCCAACGATCTCGTTTTTTTCATTGAAAAAACCGAGGGGTGGAAAATTTACGTTGATACCCACCCGGATTTCCCCTGCAGTAATAATCTGATCAAGAGTTCGAGCATTCGCAGTTGACAAAAAACCCAATAAAAAAACGAGAGCCAAACTAACCCCAAAAGACCTTTTCATATTTCTCACCATATCAATTCCTCCTTTCCTTAGCAGGTCGCTACGTTGATAGTTAATTGATTGTATGGAAAGTGCTCTCAAAATGTCAAGAGAATGATCACAACAACTGAGATGCGGGATCACAACTCCCTCGCCCTTTCCCTCTCCCTCAGAGAGCTGGGGGAGAGGGTTTCGGCAGGGGGACCCTCTTATGCCCGGCCCATGACAAGCGCCAGCAAGGCCATGCGCACAAAGACGCCGTTGTGGGCCTGCCGGAAATAGGCGGCATTGGGAAGCTCGTCCACATCCGTAGTGATCTCGTCCACCCTCGGAAGAGGGTGCATGATGGTAATGCCTTTCTTTCCCTTCTCAACGAGTTGGCGGCTCAGGATGAAGCTTCCCTTCAGTTTCTCGTATTCGGCGACATCACTGAACCGTTCTTTCTGAATCCGGGTCATGTACAGGACATCGGCCTGAAGGGCCTCTTCAACGGAAGCCGTGACTTTGCACGGAATCCCTTTCTTCTTCATGTCAGCAACGATATGCTCCGGCATCTGAAGGGCATCCGGGGCGCAGAAAATGTACTCCTTCGGTGTAAAGGGAGCCAGGGCATAGGTGAGGGAATGAACGGTCCTTCCATACTTGAGATCTCCCGCCATGGCCACCTTGAGCCCCTCCAATGTTCCCCTCTCTTTCAGGATGGTGTACAGATCGAGAAGCGCCTGGGTCGGATGCTGGCCTGCACCGTCCCCTCCGTTGATGACGGGAATCTTCACCGCGTCCGCCATCACCTTGGCTCCTCCGATCTGGGGCTGCCGCACCACGATGCAGTCCACATAGCCTTCCACAGTAAGCGCCGTATCAGCCAGGGTCTCCCCTTTGGCGGTGGATGATGTCTTCGCATCGGCAACGGTGATGGCTTTGGCGCCCAACCGCTTGACCGCCGTTTCAAAAGAAAGGCGCGTCCTGGTGGATGGTTCGAGGAAAAGAACGGCCACCACCTTGTCAGCCAAGAGATCCGATACATGCCGGGTCTTGCACAGCTCTTCCATCTTGGCGCTGACCCGCAGGATTTCTAGGATCTCCTCTTTGGTCATATTCTCTGTGGAAAGAATGTCTTTGCCTTCAAAGTTCATGGTTTTCCCCTTTCTGTTTCCACGGGTTTTAACGTCGAGAATGAGGTCTAAGATTGCTATGGGAGCAACATCACCTGGTGATTGTCGTTCCCGCATCCCCTCGAACCGCTTTCAGCAAGTTTTCGGGAGAGGTGATGATCGCCTTCTCACCTCCGCTTTCCAGAAACTGGATGATCGCCTCCACTTTCGGCTTCATGGAGCCGGCCCTGAAATGCCCCTCCCCCAGGTATTGTTTGATTTCAGATAGCGTCACGTGCCGGAGCGCCTTCTGATTCTCTTCCCCGAAGTTGACGTAAACCTCGTCCACCGCCGTGGAAATGATAAAGGTGTCCGCGCCGAGGTTTCTCGCGAGCAGGGAAGAGCCCAGGTCCTTGTCGATCACCGCTTCAACGCCTTCAAGATCCCCATTTTCATTCCGCATGACGGGAATCCCGCCGCCTCCTCCGGCGATCACGACATATCCCTGTTGAACAAGCAATCGAATGGCTTCCACTTCAAGGATCTCTCTCGGGATGGGCGAAGGCACAACCCGCCTGAACCCGCGGCCTGCGTCTTCCAGCACATTCCAGCCCTTTTCCTTTTGTTTCTCAAGGGCCTCTTCCTGGGTCATGAAAGAACCGATTGGTTTTGTGGGCTTGGCAAAAGACGCATCATCCTTGTCTACCACGGTCTGGGTGACCACCGCAAGGATCTGCTGCTGGATGCCTCTTTTGCGGAACTGGTTGAGAAGGGCCTTCTCGATCATGTACCCGATGGCTCCCTGCGTGTCAGCGCCGCAGATGTCGAGGGGAATCAGAGGAAGCTCGTTAACGGCCAGTTCACCTCTCCGATAGATGAAGCCCACCTGCGGTCCGTTCCCGTGGGTGATTACCATGTTCATGCCCGTCTCTATCAGATCGGCGAGGTAGACCGCCGTTTCCTTCACCGCTTCATACTGGTACCAGAGAGCGATTTTGGTCTTGTCCTTGATCAGTGAATTTCCGCCAATGGCCAGAACGGTCAATCTGGAAGTCATCATACAACTCCTTAAGCTCTTTTTTGTAAAGCGTTCTCGAAGGTTGCCCGAGTAAAACCCTCCATCGTCACATCAACCTGCCCTTCATTTTCTTTTGCCCAGGTAGGCGGTCTTGACCTTCTCGTTGTCCAGAAG
>JAHECH010000525.1 GCA_024641835.1 Deltaproteobacteria bacterium | reverse complement strand
CCGATTCGTTCAAACAATTCTGGATCGGATTGGAAGATCAGCCCGGCGCACCCATGCGAAATTCTGCTGGGGATTTTTTGTCGACAATGAGAACTGTGTGGATACCACGCCGTGGTTCAGTGCAGATCATGCAAACCTGAGCACTGATGCTCTTGCAATATCGGCTGTGGTAACTGCTTTGACGGCCCTTGCGAACCTCGATGAGGGTCCACCTTCCAATGAAAAACTTGGTTTGAATTTCGCAAGAAATTGGACCCTGGCTGTGCCGATTGGTCTATGGGACATGGGGATCAAGATCAATCAGGCGGAGTACTATTTCCCCTCGAACGATTTAACGACGTTGGTCCCAAATCCTGTGAAACACGTCTTCGGGGTTAACAATGAAAGGGTGGCAATTATTCCTTTCTTTAGCGATGAGGATAATTAATCGGGGTAAACCCCCGGCTTAGCCGGGGAGACTCCCAAAGTTTGACATTTGCGGGAATGTGCGAAAGCCTCCCCGATGTGAACCGCGCAAAGCTCACATCAGAGGAGGCTCTCAATGAATGACTATCAGAGTTTAAGCCATAGCACCTGGGATTGCAAGTATCACTTGGTTTGGATTCCCAAATACCGGAAAAAGGCTATTTATGGAGATATCCGGAGATATCTGGGTGAGGTTTTGAGAGAACTTGCGCTGCAAAAAGAAAGCAAGATTTTGGAGGGACATCTGAGAGGAGATCACATTCACATGTTGGTATCGATTCCCCCCAAATATGCGGTGTCGCAGATTGTTGGATACATCAAGGGCAAGAGCGCCATTCATATTGCCAGAACATACGGTGGTCATAAGGCAAACTTCACAGGTCAGAATTTCTGGGCCCGGGGGTATTTTGTATCAACCGTTGGCGCAGACGAGGCTGCGATCCGATCCTATATCACCAGACAAGAACAAAACGATTGTAGGATAGATCAGATGAAAATGTTCTAAGGGTGGCCACCTTGAGGTGGCGCATGGTTTTTAAGACCGCTTTGAGCGGTTCACAATACATACCTCCGGCTTAGCCGGAGGTCAGTGATTTTTATAGAAGTGACCTGTCTTATGACTCAGGACTCCATCAGGTTGTTGAAAAAGACCGATGGAGCAGAGGCTGATCCGCGTCCTCTCAAAATCGTATTCTCGCATCTCCATGGTCAAAATCAAGCGCAATTCTAAACAAAAGACTTCTTGCACCTTGACCGTCAAAGGCCTTTCCCCTATATTAGCGTTGTTCTCTCCGGAAGGAGTTATCCAGCGTCACAGATCACGTGGCGTTGCAGCCTGCCAGGTTTGGGGTTTTCTCGATTGCCGCCTCGGAGCCGGAACCCGATCCCGAGGCGACTGGGTACAAGTGATTATGGCTAAAGATTTCTACGACATTCTGGGAGTCAAGAAAAACGCCACTCAGGACGAGATCAAGAAGGCGTATCGCAAGCTTGCGAGAAAGTGGCATCCTGATGTCAATCCTGCCAACAAGGAGGCTGAAAAGAGGTTCAAAGAGATCTCCCATGCCTATGACTGCCTCGGCAATGAAAGCAGGAGAAAACTCTACGACGAGTTTGGAGAAGAAGGCATCCAATCAGGGTTTGATGCTGAGAAGGCTCGCCAGTACAAGCAGTGGAGCCAGTACCAGCGGCAGGCCCCGTATGGCGGCGGAGAGCCTTTCGGCAAATACCACAGCTACGAAGATATCTTCGGTGACCTTTTTGGGTCTGGAACGGATAAGGGATTCAGGTCAGCCACTTCTGCCCAGGGAAGGGATATGGAACACGACATGGCCATCGATCTCCTTTCCGCCCTGAAAGGCTTTGAAACCGAATTGGCCATGCAGAAGGTGCTGCCCTGCTCCGGATGCCAGGGTACGGGAATGGATCCAAAATCCCGTATGACCACTTGCACAGCCTGCGGAGGTTCAGGGAGGTTGAACGTAGCGCAAGGACCTATGCAGTTCACCAAGCCCTGTCCCAGGTGCAAGGGCCATGGGCAAATCGGCAAAACGTGCGCCCAGTGCGGGGGAAACGGCCAGGTCATGGGGACAGAAAAGATCAGGGTGACGATTCCTCCAGGGGTGAAAGAGGGCTCCAAGGTGCGGGTGGCAGGAAAGGGCGAACCGGGAATCATGGGCAGGACGCCTGGAGATCTCTACCTGATCATCCATATTCAGCCGCACCCCATACTGAAGAGGGAAGGGGACGATCTGTACATGGAGGTGCCCGTCACTGTTCGCGAAGCTATGGCCGGCGGGAACATAACCATTCCCACCATCGATGGTGAGGTGAAGGTAAAGGTTCCTCCCGGCAGCCAGAGCGGGCAGACCCTCAAGTTAAAAGGGAAAGGGGCTCTCAACCCGAAGACAAAGCGGAGGGGAGACCTGATGGTGAAGCTCATCGTCAAGGTGCCCAAGACCGACGACAGAGAAATCCTCGAAGCAGCAGAGAAGATGGATAGGTACTATGCGGAAGATCTCAGGGCTGGAATCAGGCTCTGAATACAAAATGACCGTCTACTCTTTGAGCCTTTCATGGAGTTGCTGAGCCAGATCTTCAAGGATCACGTCAAACTGCTTCCTCATATCAAACATCGTCTGCCTCATGCGGAGGATAATTTCTACGCCCGCCAGGTTCACATCCATATCTTCCACCAGGATCTTGGCAAGACGCAGTTTTTCCAACTCTGAGGCACCAAATAGCTTGGAAGGGGGAGAGTCCTGGCAGATAGGGCAAAGGACTTCTTCTTCCTCGAGATCTGCGAGAAAACGCTCGTCAACGTCGAAGATCTCCACCACCTCAGTCACTGTCCAGAATTCCTTATCCATCATCCCAAACCTCTTCCGTGCAGAAGGATCTGCTGAGAGACGGCGCCAGGTTGATCTTCCAGAAAGATCGCTGCCCTACGCAGGCATGAGCGCCTTCAGTTCCTCACCATCAATCTTCTCTTTCTCCAGGAGCACCACAGCCCCCTTATCAAGAATATCCCTTTTGCCTTTCAGGATTTCATGGGCCTTTTCATACTGTTCCCTGACGATTTCCCTGACCTCCTTATCGATCATTTCCGCTGTTGCTTCGCTGTACTCTCCGCCGGCAGGCATTCCTGTATCAAGAAAGAGCGGTCTCTTTTCCCGGGCAAAATAGACCTGGCCAATGTTCTTGCTCATGCCATATTCTTTCACCATGCTTCTAGCGATGTCCGTCGCCTTGGCGAGATCGTTGTGAGCACCGGTGGAGATATCGCCGAAGACAATCTCTTCCGCAGCCCTGCCCCCCAGAAGAGTGGCGATCTTGTTCAGGAGTTCCGTCTTTTTCATCAAGAAGCGGTCTTCAGTCGGGACCTGCATTGTGTAGCCCAATGCGGCGATGCCGCGAGGAATGATGGAAATCTTCTGAACCGGGTCTGTTCCCGGCAGAGAAAGGGCCACAACGGCATGGCCCAATTCGTGGTAAGCAACGATTTTTCGCTCTTCCGGATTGATCAGGCGATTCTTCTTTTCAAGGCCTGCCATCACTCTTTCCACAGCCTCTTCAAACTCGGAGATGCCCACCTCCTTCTTGTTCCTCCGCACCGCCAGGAGGGCAGCCTCATTCACCAGGTTGGCAAGGTCGGCGCCCACCATGCCCGGTGTCATGTTGGCTATTTTCTCGATATCCAAGCCTTCTTCAACCTTAACGCTCTTGAGGTGAACTTTGAGAATGTCCTCTCTTCCCTTTTTGTCAGGCCGGTCCACAAGGATATGTCGATCGAATCGGCCCGGTCTCAGGAGGGCTGGGTCAAGAATTTCAGGCCTGTTCGTCGCCGCCATGAGGATCACCCCCACTTTGGGGTCAAAGCCATCCATCTCTACGAGGAGTTGGTTGAGCGTCTGCTCTCTCTCATCGTGGCCCCCGAGGGTCCCAATACCTCGTGCTTTTCCAAGAGCATCCAGTTCATCGATGAAGATAATACAGGGAGCTTTCTGCTTGGCCTGGACAAAGAGGTCTCTCACCCGGGCAGCGCCCAGGCCAACGAACATCTCGACGAATTCAGATCCACTGAGGCTGAAAAAAGGAACGCGGCTTTCTCCTGCCACCACCTTGGCCAGAAGGGTCTTGCCTGTTCC
>JAHECH010000524.1 GCA_024641835.1 Deltaproteobacteria bacterium | reverse complement strand
GTCGATGAAGATCTGCGGCTGGAGCCTTGAATGAATGTAGTCGGGGAGCTCAAACGTGCTGGCATCATCATTCATGGTCGTGCAGAGCCTGAAGTCGGGATGCGCCTTGATTTTGATGCCTGCCACAACCGACTCTACATAGCGCCTGCTGTCCATGAGGGGCGCAAGGGAAGCCCAGCTTTTCTCGCTCATCCTATTCCCTTCGTCGATGACAGCCACCCCCCCTTTGATCATGGCTGAGACGATGGGGCTTGCCATATATTTGATCTTGCCGGCTTCGGAGATCACAGGGGTCAGGATGAGATCCTCCGGCCGCGTGTCCATGGTTGCTTGAAAGAGATACACAGGCCTGCCCAGTTTTCGACCTGCATGATACGCAAGGGTCGTTTTGCCTACACCCGGTTTTCCAACCAGCCTGGGATGAAGGGGCAGATCATCGTCACCTATGACCAGCCATGCAGCCAGGACCTGCGTGACAAGCTCCTCCTGGCCGACCCAGACCATGGGAACGTCATCAGGCTGTGTTAGGTATAGATCCACTCCCTCTATAACCACCTTTTCCATGAAATGCGTCACCTCCTCCCTGGCGTTGTGGGCCATCCGGGGATTCCTTTGATCCCGGTATTATAATAAACCCCATGGGGTTGCTTTACAAGTTCACCGGGCAACCCAAATCCACCGCCTAATTTCCGTACTGTAACCGGGACGCGGGCGTCGGGACGCTCCTGATCACCAGCAAGGCATCAGATGCAAGGCGCCGAGGAGCGACGAGTGAGGCGTATGAAGAAATACGCCGCAAGGAGGAGCGAACGAAGGCAACGCCGCAGATGATGTCTTGATGGTGGATCAGGGGCAACCGGCCATGGATTGTGAGGCCGGCTCAGATGAAATAGGTTGTAGTCGCGGGCGCGATGATTATATTTCTTGGTGTTTTATGCCTATCCATATCCTTTATCCTCCTGATTTCGGGAGGTTGATCGCAAGGTTCTGTGTACGTGGGGGATCTGAAATGAAAAGGAGACAATCGAATGGAAAACAAAGTCAAGATGTACTCGCTGAGCACGTGTAGTCACTGCAAGGCAACCAAAAGTTTTCTGGATGAATGTTCTGTGAAGTATGAATTCACGGACGTGGATTTGCTTGCAGGCGAAGAGAGAACCGCCATTCTTGAGGACGTGAGAAAGCTGAACCCACGCTGTTCTTTTCCCACCATTATCATCGGCGATAAGGTGATCGTGGGGTTCAAGGAGAATGAAATCAAGGAGGCGCTAGGACTATGAACGATGTGGAGAAGCTGTATGAGAATTTGAGAAAGCTTCAGGAGCCCAAGGGCTACTATTTCAATAAGGACCGGGAAAGGGTCTTTGATCTCCTGGCAAGCTTGCTGGAAAACAAGAATCGCTATGGATATATGTGCTGCCCCTGCAGGCTCGCCTCCGGAGATCGGAAAAAAGATCAGGACATCATCTGCCCGTGTGTTTATAGAGAGCCTGATGTGAAGGAATATGGGAGCTGCTACTGCAATCTCTATGTCTCCAAAGCCTGGAACGAGGAAAAGATCCCGATCCGGTATGTCCCTGAAAGGCGGCCTCCGGAGAAGTTCTTCGCGTAGTGACGCAGAAGGATTTCGCGGGACCTCAATCGGTCCAAGGGACGGTCTTGAGGCGGGCGCATCCGGGCAGTAGCCTGTTGACTTATCAGGTCGGACAATGTATTCTCTGGGCCGGCGCTTGGGACATTCTCATCAGAAGGGTACATTCTTCAAAGGAGGTAAGACATGGAAGGGAGCACATACAACATCGTTCAACTTGTGGGAACCAGCGACAAATCTTGGGGAGAAGCTGCCAAAACTGCGGTGGAAACAGCAGCGGGAAGCCTTAGGGACCTGAGGATCGCCGAAGTGATCAGACTGGATATGACGGTTGAAAAAGGGAAGGTCAAGCTTTACCGGGCACGGGTCAATCTTTCATTCAAATACGAGGGAGAATAACTCCCCCTTATATCAGACCTCTTGGGCCATCTGGCCCATGGGGTTTTTTTTGGCCTTTTCCGAAACTCTCCTGAGCAACCTCCGTGTATAAAAAATGGAGAGCACCGCTGCACTCCATGTGATCGCAAATATCCCCCACCAGATACCCAGAAGACCGATGTTCAGGATCCTGGTCAGGATCGAGAAAACAAGAAAGGGTGCCACGATCTGCCGATACAATCCAACCCAAAGACCGAACATGGGCTTTTTCATTCCTTGTTGTGCCCCCACATTGACAAAAAGGATCACGTAGGCGTAGAGGGCGAGTGCGTCAATCCTGAGATAGGTCGCTCCAATTCCAAGCACGGAACGGTCCTCTGAAAAAAAGGCGACAAAAAACGTCCCCCCGATCAGGAGTGCCGCGGCACCGATGACCATGAGAAAACCACCATACGCAAGGGCTGTCCTCAAGGTTTCGCTGACCCGCTTAAAAAGCCTGGCGCCATTGTTTTGCGCCACGAGGGTGAGAGCTGCGATATTGAGGCCAATGGCGGGGACAAGCACCATTTGCTCAACCCGCACGGCCACCCCATAAGCGGCAACAGCCTCTTTTCCGAACTGGCTCACGAAATAGGTGATCACAAAGATCCCGATTCCAACCGTCATCATGTTCAGGCTTGCGGGGAGTCCCTGCTGTGCGATTTGAACGAAAGGGTTCAGCCTGGGAACAAGGCTCTTAAAGTCCATGGTTCTGATCAGGCCGCACTGAAGAACCTTGCGGCCCAAATAGGCACAACCGACCATCTGGATGAGAACCGTGGCAATCGCTACTCCAGCGATTCCCATGGCCGGCACTCCAAGCCCACCGTAAATGAACCAGGGGTCCAAAATGATGTTCATCAGAAACGCAGCGACCAGAAAGTTTCGAAAAGGTCTTGTCTCACCCAAGCCGTTCAGGATCGCATTGAGCATGTACAGCAAAATAAAGAGACTGGTCCCATAGAAGATCGCATTCATATAGCTCAAGGCCATCACAAGGTATTCTTCAGTAGCTCCCAGAATCCTAAAAAGCCACGGCGAAACGAGGAGACCCAGCGCCGCGAGCAGGATGGAGCTGAGCAGGCCGAAACTAATGCCCTGAATGGCCAGGACCCTCGCCTCCACCCTCTTCCCAGCCCCGAGGGCGTTCGCTATCAAGGCTGTTGTTCCTGAAGAAATGCCCGTGCCCATGGCGATGATGATGAAAAAGACGGGGAAAGAGAGGGACAAGGACGCGAGAGCCTGGGTGGAAATCAAACCCCCGAAATACGTATCCACCACGTTGTACATGGTGTGAAAGAAATATCCGATGCTCGCCGGTATGCCGACGTGGCGGATCAATGCGGGAATGGGTTGTGTGGTGAGTTGATTTTCCGCCGCCATGCCACCGTCTCAGGCTTCGCTCCTTCTCAAATACTTTTCGACCCGTTCCAGCGCCAGAGAGAGGGAGAGAGTAAGCACAAGATACAGGGCCGTTACCGTGATCCAGACCTCGAAGACGAGATAGGTAGCGGCCATGAGTTCCATGCCTTGAAAGGTCAGTTCCTGGATTGAAATCACGGAGACAATGGCAGAATCCTTGATCGTAGATATGAACTGGCCTGCCAGAGGAGGAATTATCCTTTGCGCTGCAAGAGGCAGAATCACGCGCCGCATGAGTTGCCATCGGGACAAGCCGAGAGAATAGCCTGCCTCCCATACGCCTTTTTCAATAGACTGGATCCCAGCCCTGACGATCTCGGTGATGTATGCGCTCTCGAAGATGGCCAGGGTAATAAGAGCAGAGGCAAAGGCGGAAAACATGGACGGCGGTGCAAACAGAAGGGAGAGAAAAAACTTCGTGCCCTCGGATACGCCGGTCAGGAGCGAATCTATCCCCAGAGCCGTCATGACCGGACCGCTCAGGAAGTAATAGAACAGAAATATGAGAACCAGAGGAGGGGTGTTCCGCATCACCTCCACATAGGTCCTGGAAATGAGCCGGCCAAAAAGCCCTCGCCCCACACGGCTCAAGCCCATGGCTGTTCCGATAAATGTAGCAAGAATGGTCCCCCAGACGCTCAGTCTGATGGTCATGAAGAGCCCCTTGAGGAGTGTATTGGGAACCCAGCCTCCGCTCCCCTGATCATATCGCATGAG
>JAHECH010000523.1 GCA_024641835.1 Deltaproteobacteria bacterium | reverse complement strand
TCCTTCCTCTTGGACAGAGTGTATACGTTATTCCCCGTCCTTGCGGCGCGCCGAAAGCAGCGCGCGGGGACGCTTAGCGGAGGCGAACGTCAAATGTTGGCGCTGAGCCGTGCGCTGATGAGCGAGCCGAGGCAGCTCCTGCTCGACGAGCCGAGTCTTGGCTTGGCCCCTATGGTCGTGGAGGCTCTTTACGATACCCTGGACCGCCTACATCGGGATGGATTGACCCTCCTTCTGGCGGAACAGTCGGTGGAATTGGCACTGGAGTTCGCAGACTACGCCTATGTCCTGCAAACCGGGCGCACCGTGTTAGAGGGTCCGGCCTCCCAACTCGAGACCGATCCGCAGGTCCAGAAAGTCTACCTCGGCATTGCCGGCGGAATAGGAGCGTCAAACAATTCGGGATAGATTGGCTCGCCTCGGGGTCAAGGCAGGACTTCGAGAGCCCAAGCTTGACGTCCCTGCTACGGCTGCGTCCAGCGCCACCTGATCGCCGGATGGGGGGCCGGTGGTTTGAAGGGATAAATGAAATCACAGGAGAATCGCACAAAGATGGAGGCAAATAAGAAAGAGCTTTTTACGAGCATCAAGACGAGTAGCAAGCGTGACAAAGTCTATGAACAGCTCGTCGCCATCATCAACAGCGGGCAGATCATGCCAGGCGAAAGGCTGCCATCTGAAAGAGACCTTTCCTCCATGTTGGGTGTCAGCAGACCATCCATCAGGGAAGCCATGTACAAGGCGGAGGCGATGGGGCTTGTGGAGGTACGACATGGGGAAGGGATCTTCGTCGTCTCATCCCTGCGCGAGACGATCAAGTCGCCCATGAGGGTCTTGTTGGAAGAAGAGGCGGAAAAGATATTTGACTTCCTGGAGATCAGGAGACTGGTCGAGGTTTGGTGCGCAGGAAGAGCGGCTATCAAGGCTACGGCTGAGGATTTGGAAAAAATCAAAGAAATCCTGGAGCGCATGGAGCAGGTCGTTCCAACCGACAGCAAATGGGAAAAGGAAGACACGGGTTTTCACCTGGCTATTGCCGCTGCCACAAAGAATGTCCTCGCTTTACACATGATGCAGGCATTGAAAGACAGCTTTGAGAACTACTTCAGACTCAGGCGAATCACCACCAGAGACGACAGAAAAGGCCCCCTGCTGCAGCAGCACACCGAGATCTATCAGGCGATCAGTCAAAGGAATTCTGACCTAGCACAAGAGAAGGTCCTCGATCATCTGGATTTCATCGAGAAATTGATCGTTGAAGATATGAAAAAGGCAGCGAAGTAAGTGACATGAACATCGGCATGACACCAAGCGAGGGAAGTCTATGAGGTTGAGAGAAAAGACAGCACTGATTACAGGTGGAGGGAGAGGTATTGGAGCGGCAACAGCCATCTTGTTTGCCTGGGAAGGCGCCAAAGTGGGAGTCATGGACCTTCGTGAGGAATCTTTCAAAGGGGTGGTTGATCAGGGCAGAGAGATGGGCCTGGAACTGAAAGGTTTTATGGGGGACGTCACGGACAAAAAGCAAGTGGACCGGGCAGTGGATGCCTTTGTCCAGGAGTTCGGCCGCATCGACATCCTTGTGAACAATGCGGGGATAGCCATTTCAAGACCCTTTCTGGAGAAGACGGTTGAAGACTGGGAAAAGACACTTCGCGTCAACCTGATCGGTGTATTCCTGTGTTCCCAGTCAGCGGCGAAATATATGTTGCAGCAAAAATCAGGGAAGATCGTCAACATTTCGTCCATCCGAGGGATCGAGCATTGCGGCCGTGAAGGAGTCATGGACTATAGCGCCTCCAAGACAGCGGTGATCGGACTGACCAAGACCATGGCCAAACAATTGGCTCCATATATCCAGGTCAATGCCGTGGCCCCGGGGCACACGAAAACTGAGATGACCCTATCACTACCCGAAGAGGTGAAGAGGAATATGATCGAGGGTTCGTTCCTGAAGCGAATGGCCGAACCGGAGGACATAGCGAAGGCCATCCTCTTCATGGCTTCTGAGGATGCAGACTTTATCACCGGCCAAACCCTTGTGGTGGACGGTGGCTTCAGCCTGAAACGCACCTGACCTCGCGGGGACCGAGGAAAGCATGCAAAGCACCAAGCGGAGCGGATTGTTTAGAGAACGTTTCCGGCTCAGGAATGGACGTGCAGAAAAAACCGGGGAGGAATGACTTGGCAAGAGTCACCGTGTTTCGACAGTCGTGCAAGGGAGTCGATGATTGCGGCATCTGTATCTTCGTATGCCCGAAGCAGTTGTACCGGGCCTCCGAACAGATGAATGATGCAGGATATATACCGACGGAACATAAGGATGAGACGAAGTGCGTCGGTTGCCTCAACTGTATGATCTATTGCCCGGACTTCGCCATCGTTGTGGAAAGGGATGGGGATGAATCCGGTTTGGAGGAAGGAGAGTGAATGGGAAGGAAGGGGGCGTTGACGGGCACTCACTTCGAGATGGGGAACTGGGCCTGTGCCGAAGGGGCGATTGCAGCGGGATGTACTTTTGCAGCCGGATATCCCATCACTCCGGCCAGTGAGATAGCCAACAGGCTGGCTGAGAGGATTCCTCAGGTGAGAGGGGTTTTTCTTCAGACAGAAGATGAGATTAGTGCCGTATGTTCGGCCATAGGGGCCTCGTGGGCAGGATGCAAGGCCATGACTGCCACTTCCGGACCGGGCATCAGCCTGATGCAGGAAAACATCGGCTTTGCGGTGGCCACGGAGACCCCTTTGGTGATTGTGGACGTGCAGCGTTTTGGGCCCTCAACCGGGGTCCCTTCGGTGGGTCTGGCCGGTGACATGGTGCAGGTGGCCCGCGGGTCCCACGGAGATTACCAGATCATCGCCCTTTGTCCAGAGAGCCCGCAGGAGATGTTCGACCTGACTGTTCGGGCCTTCAATCTGGCGGAAAAGTACAGGGTGCCTGTTTTTGTCATGGCGGATGGTTTTACGGGGCATATGCGGGAGCAGATATTCATTCCCCCCGAAGAAAAGATCGTGCTTGAAAACAGGAAGATTCCTGAGTCTCCCTCCAGTCCCATGGAGCGAAGGGATTTTCTGGACGTGGATGTGGCTCCCATGCCCGTGTTCGGCCGGGGATTCAGGGCCCATGTGACCAGTTCCTGTCATGACGAGCACGGCACCCGCAACTTGAGTGACCCCGAGGTTATGCACAGGTACCTGATGCACCCCATTGAGAAGATCCTCAAGCACAGAGACGATATCGTAGAAGTGCGGGCCGATGATGCGGATTCGGAGATCGTCCTTGTGTCCTATGGAACCGTTGCCCGCTCAGCCAGGGCTGCTGCGCAGCTTGCCCGTGGGCTAGGATTAAAGGTGGGGACGCTTCGATTGATCACGTGCTGGCCTTTTCCGGATAAGGAGATTCGGGAGATGACCTCCCATGCGGATTATGTGCTCGTACTGGAGAATAACACCGGGCAGATGTACCCTTACATTAAGGCGGAGGCGGTCCATGCCCGCCAGGTGGATTTTCTGCATCCCCAAACCTTAGGACAGATCCATGATCCGGAATACATTCTGGACCGTATCAAGGAGAGGATTCGATGAGCGTTGAGGCCCACCCTTTGAGGAAGTATACCCGACCGCACGTGGTCAAGACCACGAACTGCCCGGGATGCGGCAACGGGATTGTGACGCAGGCCATTCTGAGGGCCATTGATGAACTGGGGCTCAAAATGGAGGACTTTGTTTTTGCTTCCGGCATAGGGTGTTCTGCCTGGATTCCGAGCCCACTTTTTGATGCAGACACCTTGCATACGACCCACGGCCGGCCGATTGCCTTTGCCACGGGAGTAAAGCTGGGCCTTCCTGACAAACACGTGATGGTCGTGAGCGGTGATGGGGATCTGACGGCCATTGGTGGAAACCACCTGATCCACGCTGCCAGGAGAAACATCGATATGACAGTCGTTCTCATTAACAATGGGATCTATGGCATGACAGGAGGACAGACTGCTCCAACCACCCCGAGGGGGTTAAAGACCGTCACCAGTCCTATGGCACGCTGGAGCATACCTTTGACATCTCTTCGATGGTTATGGCGGCGGGGGCCTCTTTTGTGGCCCGATGGACGACCTATCATCCCCGGCAGATGACGCGTTCGATCAAGAAGG
>JAHECH010000522.1:3607-4154 GCA_024641835.1 Deltaproteobacteria bacterium | reverse complement strand
TGATCATATCGTATGAGAAACTGGGGTATGGCCGCCCAGTCCCACTTGTAACTGAGACCCTCGATGACCCGTTGTAAGATATATGCTCCGGCTGCCAGAAGCGCGATGCCGATGATGAAATCGAGGGGTTTGACTTTTGTCTTGGCTTTGATCATGGAACTCTATTTCAAAGAAACGGATCTCCGGTGTCCGCCAGATTCAGCCAGCACCGGAGGGATCGGAATAGACTATTTTAGAAAAGACTCCCATTCCATCGTCTCAAACCAGTAGTGCTCGCGCTCAGCCAGCCAACCCTCATATTGAACAACCGTTATCCAGTTGTTGAAGAAGTTGAGGGTGTCCACGTCCCCTTTTCTGAGGGCAAAGCCTATGGGCTCTTTGGTAAAGGTCTCTTTGAGGGGAAGGAAAAGTTTGTCAGGATACTTCAGAGCCTGAAAGGCGGGCAGGGGTGCTGAGGCGACCACGGCATAGGCATTTCCGTTGAGCACCTCCTGAATGGCCTGGGACTCATCGTCGAACTTGCGGAGCTGCGCTTTGGGCATAAATT
>JAHECH010000522.1:0-3597 GCA_024641835.1 Deltaproteobacteria bacterium | reverse complement strand
ATTGAAATCCTCCAGACTTTTGAACCCCGCCGCAAGCTGTTTATTGGCCACCATGGACATACCGCTGTACTCGTAAGGCATGGTGAAGTTCACCTTCAGATTGCGCTCAGGGAGAATGCCTATGCCCCCGATGATGACGTCAAACTTGCCGGTGAGAAGTGCGGGAATGATTCCTGCCCATTTGGTTGGCACGAACTCCACTTTGACTCCCATATCCTTAGCGAGCCGTGACGCCACATCGATCTCAAAGCCGATCAGTTTGCCGGTCTTATCCTGCATGGCCCAGGGCACGAACGTAGACATGCCCACCCTCAATACGCCTCGTTTGAGAACCTGCTCCAGGGTGCTTTCATTTGTGAGCTCTTGCCTTACGTTTGCCGCAGAAGCAATCCCTGAGGCGATGACGAGAAGACATATGATGACCAGACTGACAAAAAATGCCGATCGCGCTTTCATAACGAAACTCCTTTCTGAGTTAAGATAAACGTTATAGGAACCACTCACTTTAAAGAGGCCCTGGCTGTACGCATGTTACTCCTCTTCGACTTAGGCTTTGAGTTTAAGCCTCTCTTCCATCCTGCTGACCACTAGAGATAGGGCGACGGTAATGACGAGATACATGGCGGCGACGGTAAACCAGACCTCGAAAGCGAGATAGGTCTCCGCGATAATCTCTTGCCCTCGCATGGTGAGGTCATAAACCGCGATGGTGCTCACCAAAGCAGAGTCTTTCACCAGCGATATGAGCTGGCTCGTGAGGGGTGGAAGAACGCGGCGCACCGCCTGAGGCAGAATGACCAACCTGTAGGTGCTCAAGTTTCCAAGGCCAAGGCTGTAGGCCGCCTCCCATTGTCCCTTATGAATCGAGAGAATTCCAGCCCGGAAAATCTCGGAGGCATAAGCCCCTTCAAAAAGGCTCAGGGCTAGCACGGCGGATGCAAATCGACTGATGTCTAGGATCGGTGCCAGGACAAAATAGATGACGAAAAGCTGCACCAGGAGGGGTGTATTCCGGATCGATTCCAAATATGCCCGGGCCAAAGCCCTGGCCAAAAAGGAATCCGACAACCTGAGAAGTGCGCTGACCAGCCCGAAGGTGAGGGTGAGCAGGAGGCTGATCGCCGTAATCCGCAAAGTCACCATCAGCCCTTCCAGCAGGGGTCCCGCCTGAACGTGTCCCTCATGAGATGAGAAAAGATATTGAGGAACCCTGTACCATTGCCAGTGATATCCAAGCCTTGCCGTGCCGTGAATCATAACCCAGGCAGCCACCGCCACCACAACGGCGAACATCATGATGTCCTGGACAGTAGAACGCCTAGGGAATCGGATAGTTTTGTCGGGCAATCGGATATCGCTGCTCGTTTCCATGGTTCCAAGCCATCCACCCCACCTCGCCTCTTTGCTCAGAACGAGGTGGGAATACATTTACGTCGCATCCCTCCCACCAAGGAGGAAAAGGGATGAGCTTGCCCCGTGCTTGGGGATACAGGGGTGAAGAGGCGTAAATGTCTTCTAGGAGTTAAATGCGTTTGATATAGTTACCGAAGTTGCGCTTCGATGGGTTAGATGCCCTTGACATCAGGCCTTTGCTCTCTTACTATGTAAATAATTTTTCTGGTGTTTTCTTCAGGTGCTCACCCGGGCCGGCTTCTAGCCGACCTATAACCACCATTCTGAAAGCAACAACTTTAGGGCTCATTTTAAGCATTTTTTTGCTTGTGGCCAGAGGAAAAATGAAGTTTTTCCCCGCTGGATGTGAAAATCCGGCGCCCTATTCCTGGAATCTAGTGACCAAGGGAGATGTTCACAAATACTTTTTTGGACTTACCCTAATCATCTAACGAGGAGGAGAACTCATGGACAAGTATGTGTGCACGGTTTGCGGTTACGTGTATGATCCTGCGGCTGGTGATCCTGATAACGGCGTAAAACCAGGGACCCCTTTTGAGAAGCTGCCTGATGACTGGGTATGCCCCGTATGCGGAGCTTCCAAAGACCAATTTGAAAAGGAAAGTTAGAGCGATCCACGGACGATCTGCGGAAAGGGATATCTCAAATGCCGGGTCTGGATATCCCTTTCTTTTCATCAGCGCCCTCTTCCAACAGCTGTCCCCTTCTCTCTCCTATGAGGGTCACTTGCCACGCCTGCGCCGGAGATGGATCGAGCTTCATGGGTCCATGCTTTCCTTTTGAGGCACTATGAATCATCCCTTACACGGCCATGCTTTTAAGAAGAGAGTCATCGAGATCCTGAAAACGCATGACCCGGACATGGCCTTGGGAGAAATCTTGCGGC
Organism: Deltaproteobacteria bacterium; assembly: GCA_024641835.1. GTDB lineage: Bacteria > Desulfobacterota > DSM-4660 > Desulfatiglandales > HGW-15 > JAHECH01. The sequence goes on along the minus strand of JAHECH010000522.1, from coordinate 1,298 downwards.
TTCCCCTCCGGTCTGTGGTCAATCCTCTTTTCTCGCTCATTCAAGATGGGGACGAGAGTGTGAAATGGGCTGCTGTAAGAGCCATGGGAGCGGTGGTTGCAAAGCTGGCAGACCAGGACATGGACGCAGCTCGCATCATCATGCGCCGGCTCATGTGGAACCTCAACGATGAATCCGGGGGCATTGGATGGGGTTCGCCTGAGGCCATGGCTGAAATTCTTGCGACCCACGACGGGCTTGCAAGGGAATATGCCCATATACTAATATCCTATGTAAGGGAGGATGGGAATCTACTTGAGAATGAGGTCCTCCAGGCAGGTGTCCTCTGGGGAGTAGGAAGAGTGGCTGAGGTGCATCCAGATCTTGTCAAAAGTTCGGTCCCTCACCTCAGGCCATTTCTTCATTCTCCTAATCCAAGCCACAGAGGTCTTGCAGCAAGGATCATGGGCTTGCTTCACGTTTCTGAAGCACGCTCAGAGATCGAGGGTTTGACAAAGGATGCAACAGAGATCATGGTATTTTTAGGGGCCAAGCTCCAAAAGCGTACGGTGGGACAACTGGCTAAAGAAGCTCTGGAGGAGGGTGAGAGTGGAAAAACATCATAAATTTTCTATATGGTACGTACTTCTGGGGATCTGGGTGGTTCTGTTGCTTCAGAACTATCTGGGATCCGCTCTTGCCATCAAAACCATTCCCTACAGCCAGTTTCTTTCATTGCTAAAGTCAGACAAGGTGACGGAGGTCGCTATTTCTGCAAACCAGATCCAGGGCAAGATGAAGGTTGACAGTGCTGATCCATCAAAAGTAGAGCTTTTCAAAACCGTGCGGGTGGATCCGGAAATCTCGGATCTTCTCGAGAAGTACCATGTCACATTCAAAGGCGAGGTAGAGTCCACCCTGCTAAGGGATATTTTTTCATGGGTCTTTCCCATATTTCTATTCATCGGAATCTGGTACTTCTTCATGAAACGGATGACAGGCCAGCAAGCCGGATTCATGACCCTGGGCAAGAACAAGGCCAAGATTTACATGCAGAATGAACTGAACGTCACTTTTGACGATGCAGCAGGCGTGGATGAGGCCAAGCAGGAGCTGGTTGAAGTGATTGAGTTCTTGAAGCAACCTGCAAAGTTTACCGAGCTGGGAGGCAAAATGCCCAAGGGCATCCTGCTCGTCGGTCCCCCGGGAACAGGCAAGACCCTTCTCGCAAAGGCTGTGGCAGGAGAAAGCCACGTTCCTTTTTTCAGCCTCAGTGGATCTGAATTCGTCGAAATGTTCGTCGGCCTGGGTGCTGCCCG
>JAHECH010000521.1 GCA_024641835.1 Deltaproteobacteria bacterium | reverse complement strand
CCTGATATGGTCAACCTGTTCAGGCAAAATCTGGTGAACTCTTGCTGGATGGCCTGAGCTAGTGGCGGCAGGAGGTCCCAGGCAGCCACAATAAATAGATCGTCGCCCCCAGCATAGATGACGTAAGGCCACTTGTGAATAGACTCAACCGGCTGATTGTGCCAATGCTCTGCCTGCATCTGCCAGGCGTCGAGACAGTCACGACCAATCTGGTCCAGCATTCCGCCGAAAAAGTAATCCAGGGAGTTGCTCAAAGCAGAAAAATGCAGCAAGTCGGGATACCTGAGGTTCCCGCCGCTTATCGTCTCCCCCAGGCTGTCGACATCCATGCGCAGCACACCATACCGGTGGATGCCGATGGCATCTTCACGGGCCATCAGGTGGAAATCGCGGATTTGGTTAGCAGGCGGATCCTCCCGTGGTGTCAGGCGGGACAGGAAACGAAAACCATAACTTTTATGCACCTCAAGGGTCATGGGGAGAGATTGGTCAGGATCAAAGGCCAGGAACGTCCCAAGCCCAGGAGGAACTGCATCGTGTTTCTTTATGAAGCGGTATTCCAAGCCCAACCCGCTCAGCGCAACGTTCCAAGGCGGGTTGCCTTTGCCGTCGGCGTATTTCTGAAGCTGAGGCGCAACGTCGGGTGTAGAAACAAAAATCCCTTCGGCATTGGCAACACTCCAGGCGAGGCTGTCATACTCAAATTCACTATCGGATCGGGATGAATAGGCAAAGGAGTGGCATTGTTCACAAAAGACAGTGCCTGGTCCTTCAGGTGCCTCTGGGTCTTCGACGAATTCCCGCGTTTTGTCCCCCACCTCAGTGTGGCACATTTCACACAGGTTGCCGTCCTTCTGCGCCCGAATGGCACCACCCCCATCACCCATTGGCTCGAAGATCGCTGAGTAACGGGTTTTGGCCATCTTGGCAAAAGCAGCTTGTTTGGATGCTTCCAGGCGGCGCAGCAACTCTGCACGCCTTTCGGCTAGGCTGTGCGGTTCCGTTCTGGCCCCGCTGTCGGCGTAAAGGTGTGCTGGTAGCTTGATTCCGGCCATACCAAGATACAGTTCACCCCTATGAAGATCGAGAAGCCTACCATTAATAGCATCGTCCAGACTGTCAAGTTGCTCCTCGGCTTTCGCTGGCGCCGCAATCAAGAAATTGCCGCTGGAGCCGAAGACCACGTTGGCACACGGCAAATCGAAATGTCGCAAAACTAGCCGGACCAGAGCATCACTCAATAAAGACAAGTAAGCAGAACGTCCCCGCAGGGTTTTCGCGGCTCCTTTAGAAGTGATCGTGTAAAGCATGCGCTGAACGCCCGGAATATCTCCCGCCACCATGCAGATCGGCTGTTCTTCGTCACTCTCCGGGTTCAAACAATGGCTGAGTGCAACAACGGCTTTAAACTGCTCAAAAACTGAAATCCCGTTTTCAAACTGTGGACGCAAACCGTCGGCAATTGTGCCGGGCAAGTTCCAGCCATAACGTGCCAGAAAAAAGAAGAAGGTTTCGAACTGGCTCTGATCAGAGAGCCGTTGCATGGTTGACCAGAATTCGTTCCACAGGTGAGAAGGTGAAATAGGTCGCGCCGGGTCTCCCCCATGTTCAAGAGACTCTGGTCGGGGAATCTGCAATCGGGATATGAAAGGAGGGGGCATCCAATCACGGGAGGTTACGCCGAGTGCGGGGGACAAGAGCTCAAAGACTGGCACAACTGGCTGAGCCTGGGAAACGGGCTTAAGGCCTGAGGTCAGTGATCTATCATGGACGATCTTTCTGGCCAAACGCAGCCGCTTGTCCTCATGATATGAGATGGTCCCTTGAATAGCAGTGGCAGCCATTGTTCCAGCCTTTAAGGGGGATTCTGGAAAGGGCCATGGCTGCCCAAGCTGCGAGGCAAGTAAATGCGTTCCGTAAGCGATAAGGTTAACTTGGCAATCGTTCATTCACTGCCTCCCGAATCTGTAAGATGGGTGCGTTCATTTTGGCAACCTCCAAGCCGCAACGACCGGAATAGGAGATTTTGTCTGCATGAAATTCCCGCTTGAAGACACTAATGACGACGACATCGAGAGCATCCATCTCTTTGGGATTCCGTCCACCCAGTCGGAAGCGTACAACGGTCTGAAGGAAGCGAATCTGCCAGCAGAGGCCCCCAATGATACGCGAAGCATTATTGGGCTCAACCTATCTCAAATCTCCCCAACCCAAAGCTCGTGCCTTGGCCAACATTCACTTCGGTGCCAAGTCTTAGGAATGGCATGAAAGGACCAAGGTCGCCGGAGAAAGTTATTTTTCCTCTCAACCCGCCAAGCTTCATCGCGCTCTGCTGCCGGGCGGAGTATCGCTCCCAGTCGTACCAATGAAGCCTGTCTTCATCAACGCTGACCTCCTGTGCCAGTGCAAGAAGTGGTGCGAGGTCAGGGGCCTCTCCATCCCTGCCATAGAACGCGGCGAGAAGGGTAAGACGATGGGCGAGGCGCTCGAAAAATAAGGGGAACGTCAACCGCGTGACAAGATCACCTTTCACTTTCAGGCGCAAAGGAGTAAGAAATTCGAGGGTGACCCGAGAACACTTCTCATCCGCCGGAAAACTGATGGGATTGAGGCCGGGTGCAAATGAGATCAGGGTCTTGGTACCGCCGTCATAAACCTGGGCCGGTGCGCCGTTTCTTAGGACATCGACGCTCCGAAGGTCGTACCTTCCGCGCTCTCGCCCCAGGCCCCGCTTCCCCATTTCCATGAAGGTGTAGACGAAGTAGGGCAGGGCGTCCACGGCACGACCTATGAGGACCAGCTCGAAATCCAGTGTCTCACCAGGCCGGAAGGCTTCACGTTTGGTCAGGGGAGGATTGAGAACGTAAGGGGAAGGAGCGTACCTGAATTTGTGAGCATCCAGGTGGTCAGGGGGCGCATGCGGCTCGAATAGAACGGCATACAGGCACTGGGTGCGGACGAGACAGTTCTGGCAGTCCGATGCCCGTGTAGCGCAAACAATGCTCCTGAAGACGCTGCCGAAAGCCCCTCGGAAGACTCCGCCCTTGTAAGAGGGCAAGACCGTGAGGCTGGCGACTCGAATAGAGAACCGGAATCTCTCCGTGGCAAGAGCAGTTCGCCATTTTTCCGATTCGGACATGGGCTACCCCCTTTGTCCGTCACGAAAATTGGGTTCCGGTTCTTGGTTTGCCCCGAGGTCTGCCAGATGACCTCAACAAGTAGCCAGTCTTGAGGTTGCTCTGATGGTGAGAATGATGACGGGGTAATCGTGAAAACTCGATATACGAAAAGGCACTTTAGGAAAAGGCTTTCAGTTTGTCAATATTTATAAAAGACTGTCTCATAAAAGGTCGTCACCCCGGCGAATCCCGGATCAGAGCCTGTCCCGGACCCAGATCCGGGATCCGGGACAGGCGGCGGGGTCCAGCGTGTTTGTAGCTAAATGGGAATACTGGATTCCGGCTTTCGCCGGAATGACCGGAAACGGCGATTTCCAACTTTTCACGAGGGCATCACAAAAGGCTGAGGAGGCATTGCTCGGCTCAAAGCCTGAACTGAAGACGTCATGGCTCTTTTCAGGAGAGATTCAGCGCTGCGACAAGGTGGCGGATCGATGGGGGTCGCGAGCAGGCCCTCGCTCCTAAAATCAAATCAAACCACGAAAGCACGAAAAAAAAAGGAAACACGAAAGAGGAGCACACAGATGTAGGATGGGTTGAACGAAGTGAAACCGATCAAGAGGGCTCAATACTAAACTTGGCATGAGGGGCGACCTCTTTCATGATCGCCTCGACTGCTCTTCGCGCCTCACCTTTGTCCTTGACTCTAATCCATATATCCATCCAGCCCATACCTGTGCCGGACCTGACGATCTCTCCCACCTCTCTTTCTTGGATGAGGGCTTCAATCCTGCCTCTCATCTCCAGGTCCTGTTTTGACGCAAAATCATCCCCACCCCACCGGATCACGATTCGAAGTTCACCCCCTGCCTGAGTATCTTCCGATGAAGATGGGCTCTTCCCTGTGTCGCTCGGTTCGTTGTTGGAACAACCGGCGATGAGTAAGAGAAACATTGCGAAAAAGAGGACTGAAAAGTGTCTGTAGGAGGGACCTCCGGTCCCGATGAAATCGCAACCTGGAAGAAATCGCAAGCGG
>JAHECH010000520.1 GCA_024641835.1 Deltaproteobacteria bacterium | reverse complement strand
CTGGCTTTTTCACGTGAAGAACCCCGTGCTTCTACACGGGGCTTCTTCTATAGAAAAAGCCATTCTCACTTGCTGACTGTCCGACCTGAAGCCCCGTGTCCATTCACCCCCGTTCTTGCGAGCGGGGCATGCTGGCTTTTTCACGTAATGGGCAAGCTATCATGCGAAATTGCGCCGAAGCCAATCCGCCGTTGCTAAGCTATGCCGGTATAAACCAGCCTCTTTTACATCATGCCGCCCATGCCGCCCATGCCGCCCATTCCGCCTCCGCCTGGCATAGGAGGCATATCCTCTTTCTCCTTGGGCTTTTCAGCGATCATCGCTTCCGTGGTTAAGAGAAGGCCAGCGACGGAAGAGGCATTCTGAAGAGCAAATCGGGTGACTTTCGTGGGATCGATGATCCCTGCCTTCATCAGGTCTTCAAACTGACCGTTCTCGGCGTTGAACCCAAAGGCGCCCTTCCCTTCCTTCACTTTCTCCACGACTACGGAACCTTCGGCGCCTGCGTTATTCGCAATCATACGGATGGGCTCTTCAAGGGCTCGCATGATGATATTGAGACCGCTCTGCTCTTCTCCTTCCAGCTTGACCTTTTCGATCGCTTTGGCCGCACGGATGAAGGCCACACCGCCACCGGGGACAATGCCCTCTTCAACGGCCGCCCTCGTGGCGTTCAGAGCATCTTCCACCCTCGCTTTTTTCTCCTTCATTTCCGTTTCCGTGGCAGCCCCCACGTTGATCACGGCCACGCCGCCAATCAGTTTCGCCAGCCTCTCCTGAAGCTTCTCCCGGTCATAATCGGATGTCGTCTCCTCGATTTGGGCTCTGATCTGCTTCACCCTTCCTTCCAGGTCTTTTCTGCTGCCACCGCCGTCAACTAGGGTGGTATTGTCTTTATCAATGGTGATGGTTTTGGCAGTTCCAAGGTCGCCAACACCCACATTCTCAAGTTTGAGACCGAGGTCTTCGGAGATGACCTTGCCGCCGGTGAGGATGGCGATATCTTCCAGCATCGCCTTTCGCCTGTCACCAAACCCAGGTGCTTTCACGGCCGCAGCCTGAAGCGTTCCCCTCAGCTTATTCACGACCAGGGTGGCGAGAGCCTCACCTTCCACATCCTCTGCGATGATCAGAAGAGGCCGCCCCATCTTGGCAATCTGCTCTAGAATGGGGATCATGTCTTTCATGCTGCTGATCTTTTTCTCGTTGAGAAGGATGTATGGATCGTTCAGGGTGACCAGCATTTTCTCGGGGTCGGTCACAAAATAGGGCGAAAGGTAGCCGCGATCGAACTGCATGCCTTCTACGATCTCAAGCGTGGTTTCCATGCTCTTGGCTTCTTCCACGGTAATGACGCCTTCTTTTCCAACCTTGTTCATCGCTTCCGCAATGATGTTTCCGATGGTCTGGTCATTGTTGGCAGAAATCGTTCCGACCTGAGCGATCTCTTCCTGGTCTTTGGTCGGTTTGGAGAGTTTTTTCAGCTCTTCAACCACCAGCTCAACTCCCCTTTCCAGTCCTCTCTTAATGGCCATGGGATTCACACCGGCAGCGACCAGCTTTGAACCCTCCCTGTAAATGGCCTGCGCGAGCACTGTCGCGGTTGTCGTACCGTCGCCCGCCACATCCGAGGTCTTGGAAGCCACCTCTTTGACCATCTGAGCGCCCATATTCTCAAATTTATCCTCAAGTTCGATTTCCTTTGCCACTGTAACGCCGTCTTTGGTTATCGTAGGGGATCCAAATGATTTCTCCAGGACGACATTCCTTCCTTTCGGCCCGAGAGTTACTTTCACTGCATCAGCCAACGTATCCACCCCTCTGAGTATCGACTCCCTGGCTCTTTGCCTGTATTTGATCTCTTTTGCCATATCACATCTCCTCCTTCATTGGCAGTTTGGATTGTAAAGATCGGAAAATCGCTTATTCGACGATGGCAATGATGTCGTCTTCTCTCATGATCAGATGGTCTTCCCCTTCAATCTTGATGTCCGTCCCAGAGTACTTCCCAAAAAGAACCCGGTCACCCTCTTTGACCTGAAGAGGAATCCTCTTCCCGTTCTCCGCCACCTTGCCGGCGCCAACAGCGATCACTTTACCTTCAATGGGTTTTTCCTTGGCCGTGTCGGGGATGATAATACCGCCTTTGGTCTTTTCCTGCTCTTCCATCCTTTTCACAATCACACGGTCATGCAACGGTCTAACTTTGGTTTTCATACCTTCCTCCCATATCAAGAGATAATCAAAGAGATTTCAAAGCCTTTGCCGTCGAAAGCAGGCAAAACTGCTTCCTCTTCGCACAGCCTCGCTCTTCGCGGGCACTACATATTTTTAGCGCTACCAGATTAATGGATTCGACAACGCGCGTACCTGTCATCTATACCTTAGTTTCAAGGACTCCGAAACAGCCCGGGAAGCCTGAAGCAATGGAAGAAATTAATTACCCCGGAGCAAATGTCAAGGCAAGATCGAAAAAAATACTGCGCAGAAAAAAAATCAGGAAGATTCTTTTTCCTTCCCTCCCCACCACTCCAGGGTGAGGCGGATCCCTTCTGTTAGACCGGTTTCGGGTGTCCACCCTAAGACTTCACGTGCCTTCCCCACCACAAGGCAACTTCTTTTCAGATCACCGGGACGGGCATGCCGCCTCTCGGGAACGGCCAGGGCTGAAGAAAGAGCCGGCCTGATCTTCCGCACCTCTTCGTAAATGATCGTGTAAAGCTCAACCGTCCTCGTGGCGCGACCGCTGCCGATATTGATGCACTCTCCCTCACCCCCGGAAAGGGCTCTCAGATTTGCTCTGACCACATCCCCCACGTAACAATAATCCCTGATCATTCCATCCGGTTCTTCAGGAAAATGATTGAGCACCGACCGTTTGTTCTCCAGCAGATGATTCATGAAAATGGCCACCACCCCAGCCTCCCCGTGGGGGATCTGGCGGGGTCCATAGACATTGGAATACCTTAATACGGAATATTCAAGCCCGTACTGATGCTTGTAGTAAACGAGGTAACATTCAGAGCTGAATTTAGTGATCGCATAAGGAGATAGGGGCTTGGGGGGGTATGTCTCAGGAGTGGGAAATTCTAAAGACTCGCCATAAATAGCTCCGCCCGACGAAATGAAGATCACCTTTTTCACCCCGTGTTTCACGGCTTTCTCAAGAAGGTTCAGGAAACCCTTGATGTTGATATCAGCGTCTAGGAGAGGATCCTCAACCGAGGCAGGCACGCTGATCTGGGCTGCATGGTGATTGATCACTTCGGGTTTCTCCCGGCTGATGATAGATTCCATCTCTTCAGAGCGAATGTCCATTCGATAGAATTTTGCCCCTGGATTGACATTGCTCCGCTTTCCCGTGAAGAGATTATCCACCACCACCACATCATGGCCCGCCTGGATGTACCCATCCACGACGTTTGACCCGATGAATCCTGCGCCCCCGGTGACCAGAATCTTCACGTTCGCCTCCCTTTTCATGTCTCCCCTATCACCTCTCCGCCACTGGAGTCAAGGCCAAGGCCCCTATTTTCCTTTTTTTCCCCCAAAATTCCTATTGCAAAACAAGGGAACTTTATCATACAGTTCAACATTTTCCCGTCCTGGCACTCCGTTTTAGTGAAGAAGCTCCGTGCTCCTCCACCCTCCGCAGTAGCGCTGCTACGGAGGAGGGCCGCACGGGGCTTCTTCGAAGAAAAAGCCATTTAGCTTGCGGGCCATATTGTTTAAAATCCCCATGGCCATTCATCCTCGCTCTTCCGAGCAGGGCATTCTGGCTTTTTCACGGAAAGCCTTGCTGGGAGATGGAAACTTGAGAGATGGAGAAAGAATACAACAATATCCTTGCTCACATTGGTGGAACCCCCCTTGTTCCAATTCAGAATCTGATTGCGAACAGGAACGTGGAAATCCTGGCCAAGCTGGAATCTTTCAATCCCGGCGGCTCTGTCAAGGACAGGCCAGCTCTTTTCATGATTGAGGATGCTGAAAGCAAGGGCGAGCTGACAAAGGAGAAAACGATCCTGGAGGCGACCAGCGGCAACACGGGGATCGGACTTTCCCTGGTTTCAGCTGTGAAAGGGTACCGAATTATGCTGGTCATGTCCGAGGCTGTGAGCGAGGAGAGGAAAAAGATTCTGAGAGCCATGGGTGCTG
>JAHECH010000519.1 GCA_024641835.1 Deltaproteobacteria bacterium | reverse complement strand
ATCCGGAATTCGCCGGGACCGTAAAAAAGATAGAAAGGCGCCAGGCGCCCTTTTCCCAACGCCTTGATCACATTCTCTGGACGCAGATCCCCGGCCATTAGAATCTTTCCACGGTTCTCAAATAGATTTTCTTGGCCACGCGCTGCGCAAGCGTCTCTAAAGCCTGCTGTTGTTCCAATTGGGCTGCCAGGGGATCCGCTCCCACTGAATAACTCGTTCTTTCCTCCAAGGCTTTGTCATGCCATATGATCTTTCCTTGTGCCTTGTCCACCATTTGCACGTCCAGGCTGACCCTGATTCTGCGGGTGCTGGTCACAGTGAAACCAGTGGTGCTGTCATAACCTATGGGATCCGCACTGATGTCATATATCCGGCCGATCAAAACCATGCCCGCCCTTTCTTCCGGAACCAGGGGGACTTTGCTATGGCTGATGAACTCCTCCCTGATCACCCTGGTGAAGAGAGCCTCAAGCCCCATTTCTGATGAGGTGCTCGTAAACAGAGGAATGGCCAGGTTCTGGATGGTTATCCCCACGGGTTCGCCGTCCGCCCTGACATGGTAGCCGCATCCCGCACCCGAGCTGACCAGCAAAAGAACCAGGAATTTCAAAAGATAGGCTCTCCTCATATCACCACATTGACCAGCTTGCTTCCCACCACGATGACCTTCTTGATCGGTTCTCCGGCGACAAAGCTTTGGACCCTCTCGCTTTGAAGAGCCGCAGCCTCTATTTGTTCTTCGCTGAAAGTGGCAGGAACTTCAATCCTGTCTCTCACTTTGCCGTTCACTTGAAGGACCACCAGACGCTTTTCCACCTCCAGCGCTTTTGCGCGGTACTTTGGCCACGCCACGGCGAGTAAATGCTCCCTGTGACCAAGCATCTCCCACAGCTCTTCTGTGATATGGGGAACCACGGGAGAGAGGAGGAGAACTATTGACTCCACCGCCTCTCTCACGACCGACCACATCAGTGCGTCCTCGGCCTGCTTGGCGCCGAGAACTTTGGTGGTCTCATTCACGAGCTCCATGATCGCGCTGATGGCGGTATTGAAGTGGAACCGGTCCTCGATGTCATTCGTCACCTTTTTGATGGTCTGATGGACCTTTCGATGAAGATCCTTCAAACCCCCTGGCAGAGGTGTTCTTCCGTCGTACCTCGGACCTGCTTTGATCTTCTCAATGTGATCGTCCACAAGCCGCCAGACACGATTCAGAAACCTGAAAGATCCCTCAACGCCCTGCTCACTCCATTCCAGGTCTTTTTCCGGAGGGGAGGCGAAAAGGCAGAACACGCGCACCGTGTCAGCGCCGTAGCGATCGATGAGGTCCTCAGGATCGACCACATTTCTCTTGGATTTGGACATCTTGAGCTTTTGGCCGATCACGACCTCTGATTGACAATGAATACAGCGCCCTTCCTTCACCTCCTTGGGGAAAAGATACCCATGTTTCGGGCATTCCTGGGTCTCCATGCAGACCATGCCCTGGGTGAGAAGGTTGGTGAAAGGTTCGCTTACCTTGAGCTCACCAAAATCCCTAAGCACCCTGGTGTAAAAACGAGAATAGAGGAGATGAAGGATAGCGTGCTCAATGCCCCCGATGTATTGGTCTACGGGCATCCAGTAATCCACTCGCTTGCTATCGATGGGCCCTTTGTCATAGTCCGGGCATGCATACCGATCAAAATACCAGGACGATTCGACAAAGGTGTCCATGGTGTCCGTTTCCCTCCTGCCTTTGCCGCCGCATGCCGGGCACTGGACCTCATAGAACGAAGGCTCAAAGGGGAGCGGCGATCCGCCATTGGGCCTCAGCTGGAGATCCAGAGGCAGGACCACGGGCAAATCTTTTTCGGGCACCGTCACTGTTCCGCACCTGCCGCAGTAAATGATCGGGATGGGCGCTCCCCAGTACCTCTGCCGTGAGATATTCCAGTCCCTGAGCCTGAAATTCGCGGTCTTGTATCCCAGGCCTTTGGATTGCAGGTATTCGGCAATGGTGTCCAACGCGTCCAGGTTGCGCTGGCCGTTGAAGGGACCTGAATTGACAAGGATGCCCTCCCCTACGTAGGCCTCTGCCATGGTCTCCTCATTCAATTCTCGGTCCACAGGCTTGATGACGACTCTCAGGGGAAGGGCGTACTTTTTCGCAAACTCGAAGTCCCTCTGGTCATGGGTGGGCACAGCCATGATGGCGCCTGTTCCATAGTCAAAAAGAACGAAATTGGCCACATAGATAGGGATGTGTTCTTCCGTGACAGGGTTTACACAATATCTTCCTGTAAAAATGCCCTCCTTGGCGGTCAAATCCGCTGTTCTGATATAGCTGTCCACCCTGAGGGTGCGCTCAATAAAGGCCTGGATGTCATTCTCCTGAGGTTGTCCCTTGATCAATTCTTTGAGCATGGGATGCTCGGGGGCAAAGCAGAGAAAGGTGGCTCCGAAGAGGGTATCCTGCCTCGTCGTGTACACCTCAATGAACTCGTTGGAGCCGACCACCGGAAAGCGGATGATCGCTCCATAACTCTTACCGATCCAGTTCTTTTGCATGGTCAGGACCCGATCCGGCCACCCGGGAAGCTTGTCGCAATGCTCAAGGATCTCTTCGGCATACTGGGTAATCTTGAAGAACCAGCTGTCCATTTCCTTGAGCGTGACTTCCTGATCCCCGTGGCGCCAGCAGCGGCCGTTTTCCACCTGTTCCTTGGCCAGAACCGTCTGGCAGCTCTCGCACCAGTTCACAAAGGTTCTTTTTTTGTAAGCCAAACCTTTTTCAAACATTTTGATGAATATGAGCTGCTCCCAACGGTAGTAATCGGTGTTGCAGGTGGTCACTTCACGATCCCAATCATAGCTGAAGCCCATCGTCTTGAGCTGCGCCTTCATATTCGCAATGTTGTCATAGGTCCATTTTGCCGGATGGGTCTTGTTTTCGATGGCGGCATTCTCGGCCGGCAGGCCGAAGGCATCCCAGCCCATGGGGTGGAGCACATTTTCTCCATTCATCCTCTTGTACCGCGCCACTACGTCCCCGATGGTATAATTTCTCACATGGCCCATGTGGATCTTTCCCGAAGGATAGGGAAACATCTCCAGCAGATAATACTTCTTCTTAGCTGCATCTTCTCGTACCTTGAAGAGCTTTTTCTTTTCCCACCGCTCCTGCCACTTTCTTTCCAGTTCTTGAGGATTATACTTCATGGTTTCCGTATCACCTTTTCCACGTTCTGTCATCAAGAGAGGGAGGGATTAATTCTTCTCATCCCCCGCCGGGGAGAGATCGCTGTAAATGCGATCCAGAATCCCATTGATAAAAGCTCCCGATTCGTCACTACCGAACCTCTTCCCAAGTTCAACCGCTTCATCGATGGAAACCTTGGGTGGGATGTCCTGCATATAGATCACTTCAAACACAGCCACCCTCAGGATGTTTCTGTCTACCCGGGACATCCGGTCCAGGCGCCAGTTCTTCGAGGACCTGCTGATCAACTTGTCAATCTCATCTTTGTTCTCACAGACACCCCGGACCAACTGCTTGGAAAAAGGCCTGATGTCCTTGGGCGGGGAGAAGCTCCTGCATATCCGATCAAGGCTTTCATCCGGATTACCAGGGTTAAACTCCATGTGGAAAAGAACTTGAAGTGCGAGTTCTCTCGCCCGGTGCCTCTTGCCCATGGGTTTCCCGCAGAACACCTCAAAAAAAGATAGGGCCACAGGAGGATGAACTCGATTGTTCTCATTCTGAAGCCCTGATTGAATGTATTTCTTACAGGGGATAAAGCCTCTTTAACGAGGGGGTCGCAGGCACGGGCAGAGCGAGTCAGGCCAATTCCTTGAAGAGATTTACCATCTCCATGGCTGCCACGGCAGCATCCCATCCCTTGTTCCCTGACTTAGCGCCTGCCCTTTCAATCGCCTGCTCCAAGCTGTCTGTGGTCAGGACGCCGAATGTGACAGGGACCTTTGTCTCCAGCGCTACCATGGCGATGCCTTTGGACACCTCTGCGGCCACATATTCAAAATGAGGGGTCGATCCCCTGATCACTGCGCCGAGGCAGATGACGGCGTCGTACTGCCCGCTCTCAGCCATTTTTTTTGCGGTAAGGGGTATCTCAAAAGCGCCGGGCACCTTGACCAAAGAGATCAGGTCATCCTTGGCCCC
>JAHECH010000518.1 GCA_024641835.1 Deltaproteobacteria bacterium | reverse complement strand
TCCTCTGGGACATTCTTATCATTGCCTTTGAGGTAGCGGTGGGTGGAGGCTTCTCTATCCTGGATGCAGCCCTGGATTCCGCCATTGCCCCTTTTGTGACCAAAGGCGCTGTGGAGCTTTTCGCCTACCACGAGATTCGAAAAATCGCGCGGCAACTGGGAGAGCGCTATCAAGAGGGACTCGTTTCCGTGCTAACCAAACAGGAAGAGCGCTATGAACAGTGCATCAATTCCCTGCTTGTCGCGCAGCAAACGCTGACCATGCTCAAAGCATTTCATTCCAGGATCAGGGATTTCAAATCGACGGGATCGCCATGAGCTTTCAGTCTTTATTCTCAAGTCCCGGATACCCGATGAATCACCCATTGGAAGCGCTCCGAGTCCAACTTGATTCCTTTCGCAAACTTTTGCGGGAGGCGACTTTCCTCTCCCTGACTCATGCTGAAAGAAGGTCTCTGGAGGAAGAAGCAAATCTTCTGTCGTTGAAACTGACTTCAGTTGAGGCGAGCTTTCTGACTGTCGGGCTCCTGGGCGGCACGGGGGTTGGGAAATCAACGATCATGAATGCCCTTGCGGGCTCCGAGATTGCCTCTGCAAGCCATCGGAGGCCCCATACGGACAGGGTCCTGATTTACAGGCACGTCACATCCCATCCCTTACACCATGAGGAGTTTGAAGCCCTTCCGTGGAGCGAAATAACTCACGAGGCAGACCCGATCAGGCACATTCTTCTCTGTGATCTCCCGGATTTCGATAGCCTGGTCGGCGCACACCGCAAGAGCGTTCTCGAATTCCTTGAGCACCTGGACATTCTGGTCTGGATCAGCTCGCCGGAGAAATACGGGGACGGCCGCTTCTACGAATTTCTTGGCATGGTTCCCAAAGCGAGGGAGAACTTTATCTTCGTCCTCAATAAGGTGGATCTTCTGTTTCAGGGCGAGACGCCGGAGAAGGGCTATGAGCAACTGGATCGGGTGTTCAGGGGCTTTGAGGAGCACATCAGAGGCCAGGGCGTAAAAGAGCCTCTGAACTTTACGATTTCTGCAAACGAAGCATCAGGATCTCAACAGCTCTCTACCTGGAATCGTTTCGTGGGATTCCGCCATGAGATCTTTCAACAGAGGGATGTCAAGCAGATCGCGGCCGTTAAGACCGCCAATCTGGATGTAGAAATCCAGAGATTTTTCTCCAGGTTCGAGAAGGAAGCGAGAAACCTTGAAACGTTCGTCGGCATCCTGGAAGACTCATTGAAGTACCTGGAAACGCAGCGCCCCTCATGGCTCCAGACAGGTCGGGATGCCTTCCACCTCTGGCTGGAGAATCAGGCAAAGCCCGGATTGCTCGAGTATCAGGGTGAACCTTTTGCCCTGGTGGGTCCGGGATATGTGATCGCCCTCGCGTTCCAGTTGTTTCATGGCAGGGGCACAAACGACATCCGGACCTTAGATGCTTCCTCTTTCAAACCCTCTGAAGGGATCATTTCTGTTTTTGAGAGACGGTTCGAATGGGTGGAGGAACACATGGGCCATGCCATTTTGCAGCAAAATCTTGCTCCCAGCTTTCTGGAGAAGCTCAAGGAACGCCTGAATGCGAAGAGGAACTTGGAGGCTCTGGGGGCGAGCTTTTACAGTGCACTGGCGGCTCATGCCGATGAATCTGCCACATCTCGCTTCTGGGGCTTCAGAGTTTTTCAGTGGTTTGTCTACCTAGTGGTTTTTGTCCTCTTTCTTTTTGCCATCGGAGGAGAAAAAGCATGGCAGGATGTCCTCAACCATCCTGGCACCACACCGGTCATCGGCCTTGTTCTCTCCATGATTCACAACCTCTTCGACACCAAAGGACTGGCCGCGCTTGGAAGTTATGCCCTGATCAACCTTTTTTTCGGGTTCCGTTTCTATCGCCGATACAGGAAGATCCTGCAACGGGGGGCTCAAAGAAAAGAGCAGTCTTTGAAGCAAGCCCTATCCAGGCTTTGGGAAGAAAGCCTGGATGCGCTCATCCGCGATCTGCGTGAACTCAAGAATGAGATTCAGTCCCAGCTTTCGTCCTTCCCGATGCCACAGGTTCCCAACGTGAAGAACTCCGTGCTTCCGCACGGGGCTTCTTCCATAGAAAAAGCCATTTAACTTCGGGGCCGTTTGCGTTCAAGCACCCATGGCCATTCATCCCCGCTCTTCCGAGCGGAGCATTCTGGCTTTTTCACGTGAACCAAAGGGAGTGACGCAGCGGGCTCTCACGCCCAATCGCCTCCTGAAAGGCCTTCCGGTGATGTTGGGAAATCAGGTCGCTTGGGAGTCCAGAAAATCCTTATAGGCCACCATCCTGGCGACAACGTTCACGGCATCCTCAGGGGTCTGGTAGACGACGGGAGCATACTTTCTTCCACTCACGGGCCGAACGATGCCTTCATCCGTCTTGCCGAGGGACACGGCCAATACCGGTTTTTCGTAGATTTCCATGAGTTCTGCAAGCCTTGCGAGGTACTTTTTCTCGTATTCCTGGCCAAAGGATTCAATGCCCGCAAGGGCCTCGGGCTGCATTGATGCGCCCGCCTCATGGGTGGACTGCACCAGCAGCCTGATTAACTCGAGGCGGCCCACAACGCCGAGGCTGATCACGCTGTCAATGCCGTCCCACTTCAACATCTCTTCCAGAGCGACAAGTGGAACCTCGAGATCACGGGTGCCGACAAGATCCACAGGATTCCCTCTGCTCCAGAAAGGCGGAAGATATTTTCCGATCGTGCGGACGATCTTTTGAGGGAGGGACGGAACGACAAGTCCTTTCTCATTGCACTCATCCGCGGTCACCACGCCCCATCCGCCGCCCAGAGTCACGATGCCCACCCGATTTCCTTTTGGCAAAGGTAGAGAAGAAAACCCCGCTGACAGATCGAGCAACTCTGAGGGAACGGCGACATTCAGGAGACCGGCCTGACGGCAAGCTGCGTTGAAAAAAGCGATCTCTCCCCCCATGGCGCCTGTATGAGAGGCCGATGCGGCCAGCCCAGCTTCGGTTCTCCCACCCTTCAAAACGATCACAGGTTTCGTCTTGTTGATTCGTTTTGCCAACTCCATGAATGAGCGAGCCTTGCGAACTGCTTCGAGGTAAAGGATGATGATCCGGGTATCAGGGTTCCCTTCCAGGTACTCCATGTAATCGACGCAAGAGATCATCGCCTCATTGCCCGACCCTACAAATAGCGAGACGCCCACCCCTTGCTGCTCAGCCCAGTGGACCAATTGAACCCCGAGGTTCCCTGACTGGGAAACGAAAGCGACCGGGCCTTTTCTCGGCCTGATGGGCGCGCCAGTGGCAAAGAGGCCGCTGCTGGTGCAGATGATGCCCATGGTATTCGGGCCGACAAGGAGAAGATTTCTTTCGAGGCATAAAGATACGATGCGTTTCTCCAGCTCCTTTCCGGTCGCATCCGTCTCACTGAATCCGGAAGAAATAACAATAACCCCCTTCACCCCTTTCTCAGCGCACCCTTCCAAAACGAGCGGCACTCTATCAGCCGGAATGGTGATGATGGCTAGATCCACAGCATCAGGGATATCTTGAACGCGACGATAAGCTGGCACACCGAAGATCTTCGGTTCATTCGGATTGACGGGAAAAATCTTTCCTCGAAAACCGCCGGCCACGATATTGCTGAAAATCATCTGGCCCCATTTTCCAAAGGCCGAGGATGCTCCGATCACAGCCAGGGATCTAGGATTAAAGATACATTCAAAGTCCATTCCCAACTCAGAATTCCCTCCTGTCTTGCTCTATCCCATTGTTATTTTGAGTTTTTTATCAAATGGGCTTTCCTTAAGTCAAGGAGAAGCAATGAAATCCCGGGCGGAGCCATCAAAAAATGTATTCACAAGGGGCTTGAAAAAGGTTCCAAGGCATTCTAGGTTGATACATTGGCTCGAGAGCACCAAGAAGCCATAACACGAGACAAATACTATTTCTTTTCTGATGAGAGATACGACCAAAACCTGCATGCAGGCTCTGATTGTTCTCATGTTTTCTACGGGCCTCGCTTTTACAGTCAATGCCCTGAGATCCCAGGGGCTTCCCCTTGTCATGCCTTTCCCGCCTGAATACCAGTGTCCATCCCGCGCTCAATCCGGTCATCCCGTGAAAGTGGTGCAGGCCTTGAAATTGAACATCT
>JAHECH010000517.1 GCA_024641835.1 Deltaproteobacteria bacterium | reverse complement strand
TTCCATTTGTAATAACAGACGATCAATTGGAAAAGGGCCTCTCCATCATTGAGAAAGGCTTGATGCGTATTAGCAATGGGCGTAATGCCTAGTTTCCTAGAAGGATATTCGGCATTTGAAACGGATTTTCTTGATGAACCGTTAGTACCCCTGGTAGGATAATTATTCAAAATTCGGCTGAGGGTTCCATGTCTTCTGGGGAATTAGCGGTTCTGGGCTGGCCAGAATACAGACGCCGGTTCCGAGGGTCAATAGAGGTTACGCGTGGCACGCAGAGCAACAATCAAAGACATCGCTAGAATGGCCAAAACGTCAGCTGCCGCTGTCTCGCTGGCCCTGAATAATCGCCCAGGTGTGAGCGAGAAGACTCGCCAGAGAATTCTTAAGATTGCAAAAAAGCTCGAATACCGCCCCAATTATCTTGCAAAAAGCTTGATCGGGAAAGGAAGCAATACCGTTGCCCTAATTATCGAGAATGTTACCGATCCCTTTTATGCGGAACTGGCGCTAGGAACAGAAGAGAAGGCTTCCGAACGCGGCTATAGTGTTCTCATATACAACACCGGCGGCAGCTTGAACAAAGAAAAAGATTGCATCGATAATTTGCGTGCGAGAGGTGTGGACGGCGTCATACTATCTACAATAACCATGGATGATCCAAACATTAAGCCGCTCATAGATGACCGGTTTCCATTCGTCTGTGTGAATCGGTTTTCTACGGACCGGGCGCTCAGAAATAAAATTGACTGTGTGGTGCTTGATAACTACGCCTGTGGGTATCAAGGCATAGAACATCTCTACCGGTTGGGGCACGACCGCATTGCGCTCATTACGGGAACGTCAAGCGTAGCTACGGCATTTATGCGAACCAAAGGATCAATGCAAGCTATGGAAGATTATGGCCTGGTCAAGAACCCTAAACTGACTGTGGAGTGCAGTTTTTTGCGCGAGAAGGCTTACGAGGC
This sequence comes from Deltaproteobacteria bacterium, assembly GCA_024641835.1. Lineage (GTDB taxonomy): Bacteria > Desulfobacterota > DSM-4660 > Desulfatiglandales > HGW-15 > JAHECH01. Next base: position 3,200 of record JAHECH010000517.1, on the reverse strand, counting down.
GACGAAACGGCTGCTGTCCACGAAGGGACGTCCAACAGCATTCTTCTGCCAAGACGATAATATGGCAATTGGCGTGCGTGAGGCAGTTCTGAGCGGAAATCTGAGGATTCCGCAAGATGTTGCATTGATGGGAATGAATGATATTGAAGTAGCATCGCTGGCCGGTGTGGATCTGACTACAATCAGGCAAAACATATACCAGATGGGCATAACGGGCACTGAGATCCTTATAAACAGAATCGAAAGAGCAGGATCGGATATGGTGAATCAAGTTATCATCAACTCTGAACTGGTTATTCGCAAATCATGTGGCTTCAGCCTTAAGGGATATGTACGCTAATGCCGTTCAGGATAGGGTTAGGGGTTGTCTGCGAGGGATGTGATGGACGACTCCGGCCACAGGGGAATAGAAGGCTATGGGTTTGATTTCCGTGAAGGTGCAACTCAGGGGCGTCCTGTCCTGGATCGTCCATGAATCTGACACCGTCATAGAGGTTGCACCCGGTGCGAGCTTAGTGGATGTCGTCGTCACGTTGGGAAAGCGCTACGGCGAAGAGTTCCGAAAGTTTCTCCTGGACCCTGATGGAGCGGTATATCGAGGAATAGCCATCTTCATGGATGAGAAGACTATTCCATATCATCAGCTTGCCAAAATCAAAATAGACAGAACCTGTGTAATGACCCTGATCCCACTGGCTGCTGGAGGATAATACATTTGATATTTCTAAGACACTTCGTCATGCAAGTGATCAATTGGGTTTCAAGATTGGGTTCCCTGTGCGAGTAAAAAGACAAGAAACAATAACCGTATCCTCATTTTCTCTTTTGCGCCTCTCATGTCCAAGCACTTCTTTCATTCCTATGTCGCCTCTGCAAATCATTCGAGAGAATCCAAGGAAACAACTAGCACTGTTTCTGTCAACCGTGCTTTTCAAGGGATTGGAATTCAGATGCGGAAAAAGGTTTGACGCTAGTCTGAAGTTTGATATCAGAGAAGAGTTTCTAGAAAAAGGAGGCTGTGTCATGAAAATGCTTCAAGCCATCATAAAACCAGTTAAGCTGGATGAGATTAAGAGAGGGCTAGTAACCCTCGGGGTCAAAGGAATGACTGTCGCAGAGGTCAAGGGATTTGGGCGGCAACGCGGGCACAAGGAAGTATATCGCGGGGCAGAATACCAAACGGATTTCATACGCAAAACTAAGATAGAGATGGTGATGGATGACGACCTTGTCGGGGAGGCCGTGGAAGCAATTCAGACATTAGCTCGAACAGGGCAGATAGGAGATGGCAAGATCTTCATCATTCCTGTGGAAGATGTCATTCGGGTGCGGACAGGGGAAAGGGGAAAGGAAGCAATCTAAAAGTGAGGCATTCTAGAAAGGAAAACAATCATGTCGCAAATCTTTGCCAAGATCAGAGAATTCATGGAGAAACAAGGGATTCCCGGAAGGGACCTCTGGGCCCTACCGTCGTCCGAAAAGAAGTTTCCAGACGGAGCCCACTGGCGAATTGAAATAGCGGGCATAGAAAGAGCTTCGACTATGGAAGCCATGTTGGAAGAAGCTCGGAAAAGGAAGGTGACAGTTCACAGGATTATCGGAACAGTAGGCGGGTCGACATATTGCGATTTTGAAGAGCTCAAGGCTATTGCTCGAATGGCCAACGAGGAAAGAATAGAAGCCGTAATTACGATCGGGCACCGTAAGGCATGGGATCCTGGAGCCAAGGAGGCTGCCTTTTCAGAAGGCGCAATGCAGGGCTTCAGGCATCGAGGTAGCGACAACATCTGCTATTTCATAGCGGACATGATGCGGAATATCGAGGCGGGATTCAGAGCGTTCTTGATTTACGATGAAGGAGTTTTGTTCTTGGTTGACAGGATGAGGGCTGAAGGACTCATTTCTCAGGAGACTATTTTTAAGTTTTCGGTCTTTGGGGGATATTGCAGCGCAGCAGGGGCGAAAGTCATTAAGTCCTTAGGCGCTAATTCAATGAACCCATCATCAGACATTTCCCTCCCGATTTTAGCAGGTATCCGTAAAGCCGTTGATATTCCACTAGATATATATGTAATCGTTGTCGATTCCTTCGGGGGCATGTTCAGGGCATATGAGGCGCCGGAGATCGCCCGTGTGGCATCTCCTTGCTACTTAAAGTTCGAACCCGGAAGTTCCGAGGGCGAGATATATAAGCCATGGGTTAGTGAGAATTGGCATCGAGATTTTGTTAAAGAAAAGGTTAAGATGGCATCTATTGTCGAGGAAATCATGGAAAGACATGCCCCAAGCCTGCTCATGTCAAGGCAAGGCCCGGCGGATCTCGCAGTACCTGTGGTGGCTTAAGGGGCAGCGAGTGAGAACGGCGCCGAGTCTCTAATCGATCCAGTGAGGTTCACTTATGGCCAAGAGAATTAAAGACTTTCCACACCTCAATAGCCGCCAGGTTCCGGAGGATTCATATTATGGGCGGAGGGCGCTGTTCAAAGCAATGAATTTTGACGATGGGGATCTGAATAGGCCTTTCATAGCCGTAGCTAATTCATGGAATGAATACGTACCAGGCCATAATCACCTGAGACATTTGGCCGAGGCAGTGAAGATAGGAATCTGGCAAGCTGGCGGCATGCCGATCGAGTTCAATCATATTGCACCTTGCGACGGACTTGCTGATGGAAGCCTGGGGATGCACTGGATTCTTCCAAGCAGGGATATTATGGCAGCGGCCATGGAGATGATGGTTCAATCTCAACGCGTAGATGGCATAGTCGCTTTGTCCACTTGCGACAAAATAGTCCCCGCGCAGCTTATGGCTCTCGCGCGCATAAATCTGCCAGGGATTATAGTTACGGGTGGCGCCATGCTTTCAGGTAGGTTTCGGGGTGAAAGAATTCAAGCTCAGCATATCAATGAGATGTATCCTGTTTGGAAAGGAAGAAAACTCACTGATAAAGAATTCAAGCAAATGGAAGATAGAGCCTGCCCTACCTGTGGTGCTTGTTGCACGATGGGAACCGCTAACACGATGTGTTGCTTGACGGAAGCCTTGGGTATGTCGTTGCCAGGCAATGGCACAGAGATTGCCGTCGGGGCGTCACTTTATCGTTTGGCCCGGAAGGCAGGGCGAAAGATCGTTGAGCTGATAGACAAGAACACTAGGTCTAGGGACATCATCAGCAAGGATTCCATAGAAAATGCGATGA
>JAHECH010000516.1 GCA_024641835.1 Deltaproteobacteria bacterium | reverse complement strand
CTCCCGAAGAAAATGGCCCTGGAGCTATTCAAACCTTTCATTTACAACAAACTGGATGAGAAAGGCTTGGCCACCACGATCAAGTCCGCCAAGAAGATGGTGGAACGAGAAACGCCTGAAGTCTGGGATGCCCTGGATGAGGTGGTCAGAGAATACTGCATCCTCTTGAACCGAGCGCCTACACTGCACAGGCTAGGTATTCAGGCTTTCGAGCCCATTCTCACCGAGGGGAAGGCGATCCAGCTCCATCCCCTTGTCTGCACTGCTTTCAATGCGGACTTTGACGGCGACCAGATGGCTGTTCATGTTCCCCTCTCCATTGAAGCCCAGATTGAAGCAAGGGTCTTGATGATGTCGACAAACAACATTCTCTCCCCGGCCAATGGGGATCCTATCATTGTCCCCAGCCAAGATATCGTTCTGGGCATCTATTACATGACGCGGGAGCGGCCTTTCTGCAAAGGGGAAGGCAAAATTTTCTCCAGCGCAGACGAAGTGAGGATGGCCTACGATGCAGGAGAATTGGATTTGCATGCCTCCATCAAAGTGCGCATCAACGGCAGGATCGAGGAGACTACCACAGGCCGCGTCCTCCTCTATGAGAACCTTCCCGAAGGGCTTCCCTTCTCCTCGGTCAACAAGGTGATGAACAAGAAAGAGCTCCGTTCCCTGATCAACGAGTCTTACCGCAGGGAGGGCATTAAGACGACGGTCATTCTTTCCGATCGGCTTAAGGACATCGGATACAAATACGCGACTCTGTCCGGCATATCCATTTCCATGGAAGACATGACCATTCCCTCCCGAAAATCGGCGATCATTGAAAAGGCTGAAAACGAGGTAAAAAAGATCGACGACCAGTACAAGAGCGGTCTGATCACCGACGGCGAGAAGTATAACAAAGTGGTAGACATCTGGGCTCAATCGACGGAAACCATTGCCTCAGAGATGATGAATGAAATGGCGTTGGAGGAATTGAAGGGCCCTCATGGCGAGAAGGCGAAAACCAATAGCTTCAATCCCATTTTCATGATGGGTGATTCGGGCGCCCGGGGAAGCAAAGACCAGATGAGACAGTTGGCGGGCATGAGGGGTCTCATGGCCAAACCCTCAGGCGAGATCATCGAAACGCCAATCACCTCCAATTTCCGGGAAGGCCTCACTGTTCTGCAATACTTCATCTCCACTCATGGAGCGAGGAAGGGCCTGGCTGACACCGCTCTCAAGACAGCGAACTCCGGTTACTTGACCAGGAGGCTCGTGGATGTGGCCCAGGACACGGTGGTCACTGAGGAGGACTGCGGAACCGTGGATGGCATCTCTGTCTCAGCCCTCATTGAAGGCGGCGAAATCATCCAGAGGGTGGGTGATAGGGTTCTGGGCAGAGTCGCTTTGGAATACATATTCGATCCGATTACGGGTGAGATTCTTGTGCCAGCGAATGAGGAGATCAATGAGGAACGGGTACAGAAGATCCAGAGCGCCGGCCTCGAAAAACTGAGAATCAGGTCGGCATTGACCTGCCAGGCTAAGCGAGGCGTCTGCAAAAAATGTTATGGTCGTGATCTTGCTCACGGCCATGAGGTGAACATCGGAGAGGCCATCGGCATTATTGCCGCCCAATCGATCGGTGAGCCCGGAACCCAGCTGACCATGAGGACCTTTCACATTGGTGGTACAGCAAGCAAGAGAGTGGAGCAAACGACCGTCCAAGCGAGGAATGGGGGCAAGGTCTCTTTCCAGTACCTCAAGACCGTGAGGAATGTGGAAGGCAATTTTGTGGCCATGAACCGGAATGGTGAAATCGCTATTCTTGGGAAGGGTGGAAGGGAAGTCGAGCGATATCCGATCATATACGGAGCGACCCTGAAGGTGCACGACGATCAGGAAATCCAACCCAATCAGGTCCTCGCCGAATGGGATCCCTTCAATATCCCCATCCTCACGGAACTGGCCGGGACCGTTAAATTCGGCGATATCATTGACAGTGTCACCATGCAAGAAAAGAGGGACAAGGTGACGGGGAAGATCAGCCGGGTCATTGTGGAATCCCGCGAGGTGGACACCAGACCTCGTATCTCCATCAAGGATGCCGAAGGTGGTACGGCTGCGATTCCCGGGACGGCTAAGGGTCTTGCTCGATATCACTTGCCTGTGGGCGCCATCATCATGGTGAACGAAGGTGACTATGTCGAAGCAGGTACAGTCCTTGCGAAGATCCCTCGGGAAACCACCAAGACCAAGGATATCACAGGTGGCTTGCCGAGGGTAGCTGAGCTATTCGAGGTGAGAAAACCAAAGGAAGTGGCTATTCTGAGCGAGATCGACGGGACAGTTTCTTTCGGGCAGTATACCAAAGGCAGGAGAAAGGTGACCATTACCCCTGATATCGGCGACTCAATTGACTATTTGATATCCAAGGGGAAACACGTGAGTGTCCTCGAGGGAGATTATGTCAGGGCTGGGGAGCCACTCATGGATGGATCAGCCAATCCCCACGATATCCTTAGGATTAGAGGACTCAAAGAGCTTGCGAAATACCTTGTGGACGAAGTCCAGGAGGTATACAGGCTCCAGGGTGTGAGCATCAATGACAAGCATATTGAAGTGATCGTCCGCCAGATGCTAAGGCAAGTAAGCGTCACGGATGTGGGGGACAGCAATTTCCTCCTGGGAGAACATGTGGAGAAATGGCGCTTTGAAGAGGAAAACCATAAGATCATCGCAGAAGGGGGCAAGCCAGCGACGGCAGAGCCGCTTCTCCTGGGAATCACCAAGGCGTCCTTGAGCACCGAGAGTTTCATCTCGGCCGCCTCGTTCCAGGAGACGACCAAGGTCCTTTCGGATGCTGCCGTGGCAGGGAAGGTGGATTCCCTGAAAGGGCTGAAGGAAAATGTGATCATGGGGCGCTTGATTCCTGCAGGGACAGGCGTACCTGCTTATAGGAGCCTTGAGATTGAGGCGAGTAAATAGTTTTTTCTGGGTCTCCCTGAATATTTCTTGACAGGAGCTAAAAAACAAATTATAAAAAAAATTTTTGAGTTTTGTCAGCTCCGACAGATACGATTTTCCCATCCCAGAGGAGGAACGCTCAGAGGATCAGGTTATGCCGACCATCAATCAACTTGTGCGTAGTGCGCGACTAAGGGCGAGAAAAAAGGTCAAAACTCCCGCTCTGACCGGGTGCCCTCAAAAGAGAGGGGTGTGCGTCAGGGTGTATACCACCACTCCCAAAAAGCCCAATTCCGCTTTGAGAAAGGTGGCCAGGGTGAGGCTTACCAATGGCATTGAAGTGACTTCCTACATTCCCGGGGTGGGGCACAACTTACAGGAACACTCGGTGGTGCTCATTCGTGGAGGCCGAGTGAAGGACCTGCCAGGCGTAAGGTACCATATTATCCGGGGAACCATGGATACGGCGGGCGTGGAAGATCGACGCCGGAGTCGGTCCAAATACGGAGCCAAGAGGCCCAAGAGCATTTAAAGGAGTCGTGTATGCCCAGGAAAAGGATTGTTGAAAAAAGGGAGATTGCCCCGGACCCGAAGTATCACAGCCAGCTGGTCTCGAAATTCGTCAGCTCACTCACGAGAAGGGGGAAGAAGAGCCTGGCCCAAGCGACTCTCTATGGGGCTTTCGATTTGATCAAGCAGAAGATTAAGGAAGATCCATTGCCTGTGTTCCAAAAAGCCCTAAACAACGTGAAACCTGCGGTGGAAGTCCGGTCGAGACGCGTAGGGGGTTCAACCTACCAGGTTCCGACGGAGGTCAGGCCGTCGAGAAGCCAGGCCTTGAGCATCCGGTGGATCCTCACTTTTGCTAAGGCAAGAGGTGAAAAAAGCATGGCTGCAAAGTTGGCAGGTGAACTCATGGACGCCGCCGGCAACAAGGGGGCGGCGGTCAAGAAGAAAGAAGATACCCACAAGATGGCAGAGGCGAACAAGGCCTTTGCGCACTACCGCTGGTGATGTCACGGGTTGGGTTGAGGGACGGTATTCAAATAGAGTCCAGAGATACCGAACCACTCCATTGATTTCGTGAACGGTAAGGAGGTTAGTGATGGGGAAGAAGAAGTTTGAGAGGACGAAGCCGCATGTGAATGTGGGGACGATAGGGCACATTGATCATGGGAAGACGACGTTGACGGCTGCGATAACGAAGCATTTG
>JAHECH010000515.1 GCA_024641835.1 Deltaproteobacteria bacterium | reverse complement strand
GGCCGTGCGAAACCTCACCGTAGGAGAACGTCAGCAACTGGAACTCGTAAGACTCCTTGCCCTGGGCGTTGATGTTCTCATCCTTGATGAACCTACCACCGGTATATCCTCTGTTCAGAGGCAGACTCTCTTCGCGGCCCTCAGAAAACTGGCTGAAGAGCAGAAGACCATCCTCCTTGTCTCTCACAAATTCGAGGATGTGGAAGCTCTCTGCGACCGGGTAACGGTGTTGAGGCAGGGCAAGGTGGCGGGAGAAATGAACCCGCCTTTTGAAACCTCTGTGCTTCTTCAGTGGATGTTCAGGAGCTTGCCTCAGAGCCCTCCCTGCGCTCCAACCAAGGAGGTTCGCCGCGAAATGGCTTTGGCGCTGGAAGAGGTCGCAGGTTCGGGCGGCAGGGTAGGGCTGCGACCATGCAACATCACGGTTAGGAAAGGAGAAATTGTCGGGCTGGCAGGACTGGAAGGAAGCGGACAGGAGATCTTTCTCAGGGTTGCCGCAGGCCTTAAGAAACCGGATCAGGGTCGCATCCGGATTGACGGCAAGGACATGACAGGCGAAGACCATCACGCCTTCAGGTCAGAAGGAGTCACTTTCCTGCCGGCAGCGCGTCTGGAGGAGGGATTGATGCCCGGCCTGAGCATTGCGGAGCATTTTGCCCTCGGATTCGGTCGAGGAGTGAGAGTCCGCTGGAAGGAGGCGACGGAGTTGGCCAAGCAAGGAATCAAGCGTTTCAGAATCGTAGGAGAGCCTCACACCAAGGCTGAATCCTTGTCCGGAGGAAATCAGCAGCGGTTGCTCCTGGCCCTGCTTCCCTCAAAACCCCGTGTCCTTGTTCTGGAGCATCCAACCAGGGGGCTTGACTTGGATTCGGTCCGCTGGGTCTGGGAAAAACTCATCGCTTTTACCGTGGGAGGTACGAGTATCGTGTTTTCATCTGCAGAGCTTGAGGAGATTTTGCATGTAGCAGATCGAATCCTCGTTTTTTTCAACGGAGTCGTGGTGAAAGACACACGGCGCTGTGACACAACACTCCATGAACTCGCTCAGGCGATTGCGGGGAAAGCTTAGAGATGGCAACCCGGGGAGGCAGGACGAACAATATGCGTCAGACCTTCAACGAAATTCTCATCATTGCGGTTGTCGTCTTCATGGTTACCGTCATGATCCTGCTGGTTTCGGGCGCCCCGCCTTTTGCTGCTTTTTACCATCTTTTCAGAGGATCCCTGGGTTCCTGGATCAAATTTGCCCAGGTCCTCACCGCTTGGATCCCTCTCACATTATGTTCCGCGGGTCTTCTTTTCAGTTTCAGGGTCGGCTTGTGGAACATCGGCATAGAGGGCCAGGTAGTGGCTGGCGCCATTGCTGCCACCGGGATCATGAAAATGGGCGGGAGCAGCGGGATGCCGGGTTTTCTCATGGTGCTTTCCTTTGTTGCAGCCCTCCTTGGAGGAAGCCTCTGGGCAATCATGGCAGGGCTTCTCAAAACAAAGGGGGGAGTCAATGAGATATTTGGAGGTCTTGGGCTCAATTTCGTAGCCCACGGTCTTACCCTGTGGCTGATATTCGGACCCTGGAGAAGGCCTGGCGTAGCTTCCATGAGCGGAACTGAACCATTCCCCGAATCCCTCTGGCTGCCCAGCTTCTTTTCCTGGCGTGTTTCCCCCCTCGGGATTGCCCTGGCCCTGGCGGCACTTCTCGCAGCGGGCTGGGTGCTCGGCCGGACCCGGCTCGGCCTCAGCCTGAAAGGGATCGGAAGCAACCCGAGGGCTGCTTTTCTGCATGGGCTCAGACCGGCGCGCTACTTTATCTATGCCATGGGTCTGGCAGGGGGCTGCGCAGGACTGGCCGGTGCCTTTCAAGTCGTCGGCGTTTATCATCGTCTCATCCCTATCATCTCCAGCAACTATGGCTATCTCGCCCTGCTGGTGGTGATGCTCGCCAACTACCGGGTCTGGGGGGCGTCCGGGGTCGGTTTTTTCTTTGCCTGCCTGAATGTGGGAAGCATCCAGCTTCCTATGATGCTTCAACTTGATTCCTCATTGAGCGGTATCATGCAGGGGACCATGGTCTTGGCTGCCCTGTTGGTGCATGGATGGAAAAACATAACCTGGCGCAAGGCGGAGGACCTTAAGGGCGTCCTGCCTGTGGCGTGAGTTGTGGAGCGGCGCTGATGCGCCTTGACGGGAGAGGCAATAGGCATGACTGGCCTGAGTCTGACCATTCTTTTCGCTTCCATTGTGGCAGGAGCAGCACCCATTGTCTTCGCCGCTGTGGGGGAGACCATTACTGAGAAGTCAGGGGTGATCAACCTTTCCCTGGATGGCACGATCCTGTTAAGCGCCATGGTTGCGTTCGCCACCAGTTATGAGACCCACAACCTGCTCCTGGGTTTTTTAAGCGGCGCTACAGCCGGTGGGCTGGTGGCGGGAATCGTGGGTCTCTTCAGCATCTATCTTGGCCAGTCCCAGGTTGCGGTAGGATTCGTGCTGACCCTTACGATGAGAGACCTGGCTTATTTTTTCGGCAACCCTTATTCTCGGCTCTATGGCCCGCAGGTCAGCCCTCTGCCTATTCCCCTGTTGGATAGGGTCCCATTCCTCGGCCCTGTGTTTTTCGGCCACAATCTGCCTGTATACGTGAGTATGCTCGTCATCTCTTTGAGCTGGTGGTACCTTTACCGGACTCCCATGGGTCTATCTCTGAGGGCTGTGGGCGAGAATCCCGAGGCTGCCTGGGCAAGAGGCACGGACAGCCGGAGCATCCAGATGGGGTACACGGTTCTGGGAGGTCTCCTGGTCGGCCTGGGGGGCGCCACTTTCTCCCTTTGCACCAAGACAGGTTGGGGCAGGCCTCAGGGCGCAGAGGGCACGGGGTGGATTGCCCTGGCCATCGTGATCTTCGGCGGTTGGCATCCGGTGAAGGCAGCTCTTGGCGCCTACCTTTTTGCTTTTCTTCAGGTCATGGGCATCCAGTTTCAGGGAATGTGGCCTTCGGTGCCTGCCCAGGTCTTCCAGGTGGCGCCTTTCCCGCTCATGATCTTCACCCTGATTCTCATGTACCTGGCCCAGCAAGGCTCAGGAGGTGGAATGCGGAAAGGGCCTGTCTGGATTCGTCGAATCAGTGCTTTCCTGGGAGGCTCCGCACCTGGAGCGCTGGGAAGAGCTTTCAGGCCGGAATAAAAAACCTCCAGAGTGCAAGGTCCGGCCCTTCCCACCTTCAAAAACATTTCTCTACCATGAAAAAAAATTCTGGATTATTTCAGTAAAGAACAAAATTCTTGACAAAGAGTTCACTATTAGTTAAGAAAACGCCTGGGTCCTCCTGATGAGCGAATCGCACTTTCCCCATCGTTTCCTTCCTTTCTCTGCTCACACCGGCCCCGATGCAAATGGAGGGGAGGGGAGTTGGAAGGTGTGGTTCCAAAAGCCATGTGCATCCCTAGACCATCCGGATTTGGGCATATGAACCCGCATCCGGTGAGATGACGGAGGCGAAATGACCGAATCGGATGCCAGCTATCATGGGTCATTAATAAGGAAAATCCGCAAGGCCCAGAATCTGAGTCTGGATGAACTAGCGAAAAAGACCGGGTTGAGCCTCAGCTTCCTCAGCCAGCTCGAAAGGGGCAAGACCAATCCTTCCATCAATGCTCTGCGCAAGATAGCCAATGCCCTTGAATGCCCTCTCACTACGTTCTTCACCGAAACATTTTCTACAAACGGCCCTGTACTCAGGAAGGCGGAACGCCGGGTTCTGATCAATACGGAGTCTCGTCTCACGTATCAACTCCTCTCTCGCGACCTCAACCGACGCGTTGAACTGTTGCATACCCAATTGGAGGTAGGCGCTACAAGTGCTGAAAAGGCAATGTCTCACAAAGGGGATGAAGCCGCGCTCATCTTGCAGGGAGAGGGGAGATTTGAGGTTGGCGACAAGGTATACGACCTTAAGGAAGGAGATTCCATCTATATTCTTGAGAATACGCCACACAAGTTCACGAACATCGGCAAATGCCCTCTGATTATCGTTGGGGCCATTTCTCCTCCTGGGTTTTAGGAAAAGGAGTGGACTATCATGCCCGATGCCCGAAAGGGAGACCTGGTTCAGATTCATACAATCATCTTGGAGCCGACGCAGCGGCCGGATACCCTGCCACCTTGCACCAAGGCGGT
>JAHECH010000514.1 GCA_024641835.1 Deltaproteobacteria bacterium | reverse complement strand
CATTGGTGGTTGGACCAGCACCAGACTGCACTAAACCACCAGCCGATAAGCATTGGACGGCCATTCTCGCCTTGGATACTCGGGTGTTTGGAGTGCCTCGTGGTCCATTATTGCAATCCCTGGCGGCCAACAGTCGACGGGCGCTGGTTTACGAAAACAGCGGTTCCATCCTGGGCTTCGGTATGTTGCGAAACGGAGCCCGCGCCAGTTATCTTGGACCAATTGTAACCCGGCCTGAGGTGGGTGAAGTGCTGGTGCGCTCTTTGCTCTCTGGGCACGGTGGCCAACCGATCTTTTGGGATGTACCGGATTTGAACAGACCCGCTTCCCGTTTGGCTCGCCAGTTTGGCTTCTCTTTTGTTCGAGCGTTGACCCGCATGTATCTGGGCACCAACTTCGTCCCATCGGATCCTTTCGGGCAATGGGCCATTGCCGACCCAGCCACAGGGTAAGGGGTGGAAGGAGGGGATACTCATCACGAGGCGAATCATGACCCTTGCTTGTCCTGCCACCACCGGCCCATGCCGGGGGAACACCAACATCCACGATATCAGGATTGGCATTATCACCTTACCTTAATCTAAAACAGCCGATGCGTCCTTGAAATGGAGTAGTATGCCCCGCCTTTAGTGTTTCAAGCAGGATATGACTTGAGTCGCTAGGCTATCGTCTGCATGGGAACTTGCAGCTTAGGACTTCGATCAACGTGGTGGATTGAAAATTTGTATTAAGACACATCCTTGTTGCGGGCAGCTCCCCAAGTTTTGACGATTGCGATTTCTTCTGCTAATAATGACTCTATGTGGCTATTCCCGATTCCACGATCCGTTTGGTAATCATATTTGAACATGTCTTCATTTGATGTCATCTTCGTCCTTCCGTACCCCTTTTCGGACCACCCCTCTTTTCCAGAAGGGATTTTGAGAAAGGCCCTGGAGTTTGAGGGGTTTCGGGTGGGGGTAATTGAAATGCCCTTTTGGCAGGAAAAGGAATCATTCGCGGTTCTCGGAAAGCCGAGACTCTTCTTTGCCGTCATTTCAGGGCCTGTGGATTCCGTGGTCTTAAATTATACCTCGGCACGTAAGCGGCGGAAGGAGGATCTGTATCAACTGAAGGGGAGGGCATACTTCGATGGGTACCCGCCTTCGATCAAATACAAAATCAGGCCTGATCGAGCCACTATTCTATTTGCAAACAGGATCAAAGAACTTTTTCATGATGTGACTATTGTGATCGGTGGTCTTGAAGCGACCCTACGCTGCTTTGCCCACTATGACTTTCAACAGGACCGAATCAGACGTTCCATACTGCTGGATTCGAGGGCTGATATATTGGTCAGCGGCATGGGGGAGAAACAGTTGGTCAAGATTGCCCGAATCCTCGAATCTGGCGCTTCGAGTGATAACATAACGCTTTCCGGGATGGCGAAAACAACCGATGGATTTCCAGAAGAAAACCGTCTCGTAGAACTGCCCTCCTTTGAGGCTGTTTTGCAGGAAAGGACAAAACTTCTGGAGGCCCACCTGATCATAGAAAGGGCATTACTTGAGGGAAAGGGCATTGTGCAGAAACATGCAGACCGTTATGTGGTGAAATATGCAGCTGAAGAGTATCGCTCGTCTGATCTCGACCATATCTACGCTCAGGATTATACCAGAATGCATTTGAAAAAGGATTTTTACTCACCAGCATTGCGAATGAATCTTTTCTCCATAACCTCACACCGGGGATGTGGTGGTGGATGCTCTTTTTGCTCAATTGGGCTTCACGATGGGAAAAAAGTCATTTCACGTTCTATGGGATCCATCATAAAGGAAATCCACAGCCAGACTCGACATCCGGAGTGGAAAGGCTATATTTCGGATATCGGCGGCCCCACAGCTGACATGTATGGGAATGATTGCGAGGTGGAAGGATGTCCAGAACCCTCTTGCCTATACCCGGAAAGGTGCAGAATATTTTCTCCAGGGGAAAAATATATGGAGTTGTTGCGAGAATGCAGAAAAATACCGGGCGTCAAAAAGATATTTCTGGGTTCAGGTGTCCGGTATGATGTGTTGCTGAACAACCCTGAGTTGCTCGAAGAAATTATGGTTTATCATGCCGGGAGATTCTTACGTATAGCACCCGAGCATACGGAAGAACCTGTTCTGAATCTGATGAGGAAACCGTCCTTTAAGGCCCTCGAATCCTTTGTCGGTCTCTTCCACTCAATCAACAAAAGACTGAAACGAAGGATTGAGCTTGCACCATATCTCATCGTGGGCCATCCCGGAGAAAAATGGAGCGACGTCACTGAGATGAAAAGGAAGCTCAATTCACTCGGATTGAAACCCGTCAGCGTACAAATCTTTACACCCAGTCCAGGAAGCCTTTCCACTGCCATGTATTATGCAGGATGTAACCTTTCGCTTAAACCCATCCCCGTTGAAAAACAGATCAGGGAATTAATGGGACGAAAGAAGCTACTAACCCAAAGAACGGGTTCGAACATGGCCTTTTGAAATCGAAACTCTCGATTTGCCTTCGGATACCGCAAGATGTTGTGAAATAAGCCTTCATCTATTGGGACGGATACCCCCGGCTTAACCGCTCCTATAGAAACGCTTTTGCTTGACTTTGGCGGCTGTTTGCTATTCAATCATTCAGGTGTTTTCCCTTCAATCTATTAACCTCCATCCCGGAGGTATCTCATGGAGAAACATCTTAAAATGATCCCGTCTCGCTCCTGACAGAACGTATTTTGTTCTGTGGGGCAGTCCTGCGCTTCTGTGCTCTTGGTTTTGTCTCCAGCTTTCCTGAAAAAAGCACTGTTAAGTTGTGGGAGGAAAAGAAAATGAATGACAAAATCGACGGAAAAAACCTCAGGGATACCGAAGTGAGATGTGACGTTTGAAAAAAATCTTTCCTAGGTCCGAAGCAGACAAACGCTGTCCCGACTGCAGCATCGGGAGCATTCGAATCATGGAGAAGGCTGCTTGGAGCGCAATTGATAATTGCTGAGGATCTGACCGCCGAAAATCGCTCCAGATTTCATGGTAGTGATTACGGTTAATGTGGGCTGAAGTGGAGAGGTGCGTTATGCCAGAAAAATCATTTGAGTCATCAGAATACAGACTGCCTAAACCCCGAAACGTAGGAATCATCGCCGCGCTCGTCATACTCTTCATCATTTTTTGGGGCACCTTTGTTATCATCCCCGCAGGCAGTAGAGGCGTGGTGCTCTGGTGGGGAAGCGTCGAAAAGAGAATCATGGGCGAGGGACTCAATTTCAAAGTACCGATTACGGAAACCGTCATCAAGGTCGATGTCAGGGTTCAACCTCATCCATTCAAGGAGATCGATGCATCCTCGAAAGAATATCAGATTGTGAAGATGACGGGGATGATGAACTTCCATATCGATCCTTCCTTTGTCAATGACCTTTACCAGAAGGTGGGCCTTGACTTTGCCGACAAGGTGATCGATCCGGCGTTCAATGACTTTGTTAAAGAGGTGGTCCCCACTTATCCGATCGGTGAGATCCTTCCCAAGAGGGAAGAGATCCGGCAGACGGCAATGAAAAAGTTGGGAAACAACTTGTCGAGGTACCATATTATCGTTGACGATATTTACTTCGCAAACATTCGTTTCTCACCAGAATATGAAAAGGCCATAGAGGCAAAGCAGGTCGCCCAGCAACAGGTTGAGACACAAAAACAGATCTTGGCCCAACGAGAGATCGAGGCCCAACAAAAGGTGGCAACGGCTAAAGGCGAAGCCGAGTCGATCCTTGTGGTTGCTCAAGGACAGGCAAAAGCTAATGAGGTCCTTTCCGGTTCCATCACTCCCATCTTAGTCAATTACAAAAGCATCGAAAGGTGGAACGGGGTCTTGCCGCAGGTTTCCGGAGGAGCGATTCCTTTCATCCAGTTGGGGAGAATGGAGGGGCTGCCAGGGACTTCGAGCACGGACAGGAAATAAATTGAAAGCGTAGAAGGCTGAACCCGTTAGATGCAGAAAAAAGGTGGTTGTTGAAAGGAAGAGTAAATGAAAGCGCTTCTTGTATACCCTAAATACCCGGATACTTTCTGGAGTTTCAAGTATGCCCTGTCATTCATATCCAAAAGGGCCGTTCATCCGCCGCTCGGCTTGCTCACGGTTGCCGCCATGCTTCCTGGAGAATGGGAAAAAAGACTCG
>JAHECH010000513.1:2687-4198 GCA_024641835.1 Deltaproteobacteria bacterium | reverse complement strand
GCACCCCAACCACACAGGAACCGACCACGGCTGGATGTTCCTGCAGCACCGCTTCAATCTCCGAAGCAGATACCCTGTACCCTTTGTGCTTGATCGTGTCCACGGTGCGATCGATAAAGTAGAGATTCCCCTCTTCATCCATGGACATCACGTCCGCGGTGCGGTACCATTTGCGGTCCTCTATTTCTACAAAAGATGCGTCTGTTTCCTCCGGTTTGTTCAAGTAGTTCGTCACCATCAGATCAGAGTTCACCAGGAGTTCGCCAGGCTCTCCTCGCTTCACCGGTTGCAGGGTATTAGGGTCTACCAGCTTCACTCGCTTGCTCGGAACCACACGCCCGACGCTTTTTGGAGGGTTGTTGATATTGACCGGGCACATCGCGACTCCGCCGCAGGTCTCCGTGGCGCCATAGCCCTGATAGATCACCTTACCGAATTTCTCATGCCAGCGCTTTCCAACCTCCACGGGCAGAACATCTCCGGCGCTGTACCAGTAGACGACTGAACTCAAGTCATACTGATCGATCCGGTCGTGCTCAAGCATCATGCGGTAGAGGGTAGGCACGCCGATCATGGTTGTTGCTCTAAATCGTTCGATAGCTTCAAAGGTGGCGTCAATGTTGACTTTCGGTTGGAGCATCAGGGTTCCCCCCACAAACAACGTGGCAAGGCTGCACGTCTGGCCCAGGATGTGGAAAAGGGGGGCATTCGCGAAGATGATATTTTCTTCCAACGGGATCAGGCGCTCGCTTACCGTGATCTGTTCAGCCATAGAGACAAGGTAGAGATCGTGAGTATAAGGTACGCCTTTTGGAAATTTCGTTGTGCCCCCTGTGTAGAGAATCTCGGCCATGGCGCGACCGTCGCGTTTGAGTTCCGGCAGTTCATTCACATCTCCTTTATACTTGGACAGGAGGTCTCTGAGAGAGTAAGTATTCTCCGCCAGCGCGATCTTCCCTTTCGGGATCACGTCCAAGAGGTACCCGAAATACCGCTTCCACCAGGGCAGCAGGTCTGCCATCCTGGTGACAATGACCCTCTTGACCTTGGTTTCGGGCAGGACCCGTTTCACATAGCCGAAGTTCGTATCCGCGCAGACGATCGTCTCTGCTTCGCTGTCATTAGCAATATACCTGAGGTCATGGGGCGTATAGATCGGCGTGATGGGCACGGGCACAGCCCCGATTCGCTGAATTCCGAGCCATGTCACCACCCACTGAAGTGAGTTCGGGATATAGAGGACAACCTTCTGGCCCGGAGTCACGCCCAGACCCTGAAGGGCGGCAGCAAAGGACTCAGCTAAATTCTTCACTTGAAAATAGGAATAGCGCGTGCCGAGATAGATCACAGCCGTGCGCTTGCCCCGCCTTTGCGCCGCAGCATCAAAGGTGGCATAAATATTATAGTCTGCGGTTTGGTCCATTTTCATCCGCTGGTGCTTTACCTCAAAAACTCTGTGACCTCTGCGAGAGACTTCTTCGTCAAACTCCGAAATAAGCCGCCTTAATCTC
>JAHECH010000513.1:0-2677 GCA_024641835.1 Deltaproteobacteria bacterium | reverse complement strand
ATCTTCTCTCAGCCCCGCACCCTAAACCTTTCCTGTGCCTACCCGGCTATGAATATCGGGGTTGCGGAGTCTTTCCCGATCTCTCTTCGTTTCCTCATTTTGAAAGAGACCCCCGTGGCCCCTCGGAAAGCCCCTGCAGCGATATTGCGGCTCTGTGAGGACTTCTTCGTCAAACTCCGAAATAAGCCGCCTTAATCTCAGGATTATCCATCAACTCCCGCCCTGTTCCAGAGAGCGTGAGCATCCCGTTCTCGACCACGTATCCCCTGTCAATCATCGGGAGCACAGGTCTTGCGAATTGCTCCGTGAGAAGAACAGTGATGCGCGCTGATTCCTTGAGGCTCTTGATGGCATCAACCAAGCTCCTCTGCATCATGGGGCTCAAGCCCAACAGGGGCTCGTCCAGCAGCAGGAGTTGAGGCCGTGCCACAAGACTCATCCCGATGGCGAGCATTTGCTGCTCCCCGCCGCTCAAAAACCCCGCCCTTCGGGATTTGAGATGACTCAGCGCGGGGAAGAGGTGGAACACATCGTCCACCGCCTCTCGGACCTGAGCCTTTGTCGTCAAGTACCCTGCGATCTTCAGGTTTTCCATGACACTGCTCTCAGGAAAAACAGGGTGTCTTTCTCGGGACAAAACTATCCCTCTCCTGACTCGATCGCTCGGCTTGGTCTCTGTGATGTCCTCCCCCTTGAACGTAATCTTTCCATAAATGGTAATCCGTTCTCCACCCTTCCGTTTTTCCTTGATAGCCATGTCAATGATCAACCCTGAAAGCGTGTTCATCAGGGTTGTCTTTCCTGCGCTGTTCGAGCCGATGACACCCACGATCTCGCCCTCTTCGACCCTCATGCTGAAGTCATTGAGGGCGAGAGCATTCTCAAAAAAGACCATGAGGTTCTGAACTTCGAGCATCATTATTCTTCCGAACCCAGATAAGCTTTTTTTACTTCGTCACTCTCCATGACTTCTCCGGCAGATCCTTCAGCGATCTTCCTGCCGTAGTTGAGGACGATCAGCCGATTGGCTATTCTGAAAAGTTCCTTCAGCCGGTGTTCGATCATAATGATCGTCTTCCCCTCCAGAAGGAGTTTTTCGATGATCGGCACGATGCTCGCTACCTCTGCAAGGCTGAGGCCGGAAAAAAGCTCATCCAGGATCATGAGCTCCGGCTGAAGGGCGATCGCTTTTGCCAGCTCAAGCCGTTTCAGGTATCCTTGCGGCAGCACACTGGCCACCTTGTAGGCCACCTGAGCATCCCTTTCAAACCCTACTTCTTCGAGCAAATCCAGAGCGACCGCATTCCGGTCTCCGTATTTCCCTCCTGCAAGCCCCTTCACCCTGGGGGAATAAAGGGGAACAATCATATTCTTGAAAGCGGGGAGTTGATAAAAGGGCTTCACCATCTGAAAGGTCCTCGCAATTCCCAGGCGAACGATTCTGTAGGGTGCCCAGTTGGTGATATCCTGGCCATTGAAGAGGACCTTGCCGGCCGTGGCCTTGACGAACCCCGTGATCAGATTCACTGTCGTGGTCTTGCCTGAGCCGTTCGGGCCGATGATTCCAAGGAGCTCGCCTTTGCTCAGGTTGAAGCTCAAGCGGCTCACCGCCTGGACGCCGCCAAAGGTTTTCAGAAGATCATGCACTACCAGCAAAGGGGGCCCGTTCATTTTTCTACCTCTACCCATCGCTCGAACTGGTGATACTTTCGGCTGACGAAGTGAAAGATCCCCTCAGGAAGAGCCACGATAAAAATGACCAGGAACATGCCGTAAAATACGATTCGAAGGCCCCCAAGGCCTCGCAGCACCTCCGAAAGAGGCACAAGAATAAATGCTCCCAGGGTCGCTCCGGCCAGGGACCCTGGTCCGCCCACCAGCACAGCAGCGATCGGGAGAATGGAATAGTCGAGAGCAAAAACAGGCATCCCGACAAACTGGTATACATGGGTCATCATCGCCCCAGCAAAAGCCCCGACTGAACTGCCTATGAAAAGGGCCTGGGTCTTAAACCAGTAAATGTTAATCCCGGCATTCATTACGGAACGGTCGTTATCCCTGATGGCCTTCAGAACCAGCCCATAATCGGAAGCCATGAGGCGCCGGAAACCAAACAAAGCCCCAAGAAGCGCTGCAAGAAGGATGTAAAGCTCCAGCCACTTGGACGGCAGAGGCGTAAGGCTGCTTATCCCTTCTGTGCCGCCAAAAATCTTCGTCGCTTCGATGATCCTCTCAATCATAAGGGGGATGATCAGGGTGACCATCGCAAAGTACACACCGCGAAGCCTCAAGACCGGCAATAGGAAAACGGTGCTGATCGCGCCTCCCATGACAGCGGCTATGGGAATGGCCACAAAAGGGGAAATGCCGAAGTAGTGGTTAAGAATTCCAGAGCAATAAGCACCCATTCCAAAAAAGAGAGCCTGACCTAGGGAGACCATGCCGCTCTGAGCAAGAATGTCCCAGCTAATGGCAAGGAGAGCAAAAACAGCCACTGAAAGGAGCACCCTCTGCCAGTAGATGCCGAGCACCATGGGTAGAACGATAAAACCGACGATGGGAACGAGCCTCGGAGCCGAAAGGTAAAGCATCTCCCTCAAGGAACAGAGGGCAAAGATATCCTCTGCCCTGACTTTGATGCCCCGATCAATCCTTTCTTTTCGCTTCTTCAAACCGC
>JAHECH010000512.1 GCA_024641835.1 Deltaproteobacteria bacterium | reverse complement strand
ATATTAAGATGATCGGAATAGGTATTGCGAACAACAAAAAGCTACTGGAGATTTACAGGACCCAATTCCGGGTAGCCTTCCCCCTGTTCCCCGATGAAAAAGGGGATGTCTTCATGGTGGTGGGAAAACCCAGCACGCCAACAATGATCATCACAACCCCCGGCGGCAAGGTCCTCATGAGCCATGTTGGATTCATCGAGGATTTCGATGGATTGTTGAAAGAGATCAGGGATATCGATAAGAAGCAGTAGGGGATGATGAGCGACAAAGAAAGCCGCAAGAACGGTTTCTCAGATAGCTCCATTTTTGGTGCACTACCGCAAGAAAAGCGCGATGAGATCACACAGGCTGTAGAAACCCGCTTGGTGGCTCCCGGAACCATCATTTTCAGACAGGGCGACCCTGGAGACAGCTTTTACATCGTCAATTCAGGGAAGATCAGGGTCTTCCGAAGAGACAAAGAGGGAATGGAGACTGACCTATCGATCCTAGGACCAGGGGATTGCTTTGGCGAGATGTCCCTGCTCACCGGAGAGCCCAGGTCAGCCAACGTGGAAGCTGTGGAAGAGAGCCGCCTGATGGTTCTCTCAAAAGAACAATTCGACCGTATCCTGAAGGACTATCCTGATCTCTCTTTAGCCTTCGTTAAGCAGATGTCGCGCTGGCTTCTCAGGGACGAAAAGCTGATCGAGGTAGAAGCCCAACAGGCCTACAGGGCCCCGCGCTTGGCCTGGTTTGATTTTCCTCTGCTTATCGGCGTGAGCCTCGTCCTGGCTATCGTATTCAATCAATCCAATCCCAACGGGATACCCCTTTTCCCAAAGTTCCCTGATAGAAAATCCATTCCTGCCGTGAGTCCCACCGCTGCCATGGAGGAACTGAAGCGCGGGGAGTCTATCATTGTGGACGCTGGGCCTGCAAATTTCTATGAACAGAAACACATCAAAGGCTCTGTGAGTTTGCCTTTATCCGTTTTTGATATCCTTTACATGATGA
This sequence comes from Deltaproteobacteria bacterium, assembly GCA_024641835.1. GTDB lineage: Bacteria > Desulfobacterota > DSM-4660 > Desulfatiglandales > HGW-15 > JAHECH01. The sequence goes on along the minus strand of JAHECH010000512.1, from coordinate 3,213 downwards.
CCTTAGCGGGCGAAGACAAGGGGAAAAAGATTGTCGTATACGGCGGTACCATAAGCAAGCCTTACGACTTGGAACTTGCCGATAAACTCATTCTTCGGGGCCACAAGAATGTGAGCATAATGGAGGGCGGCTTATCCGCATGGGAAGAAAAAGGGTATCCCGTGGAGGGGCAGGAGAAGGGACACAAATGATTTGGTCTTTTCTGCGAAAGATCGTCACAAGTGAATATTTGGCCCTCATACTCAGAATTTATGTGGGGTATTTCTTTTTGTATGCGAGCACAAGCAAGATACCCTACCCGGCTCAGTTTGCGGAAGCGACAGCGGCCTACCGGCTTATACCGTACTGGTTTCTCAACTTTGGGGCAGTCCTTTTGCCCTGGGTAGAATTTGTGTCCGGGCTATTTCTCATCATCGGCCTCAGAACAAGAGCTGCTGCGACCCTTATTGGACTCATGCTTATCATGTTCATTGGGATGATCCTGATCAACATGTATTGGGGTGCACCCATTTCCTGTGGATGTTATGACACCGTGGGCGAGCCGATTGGCTGGAAAAAAATCATCGAGGATACCATCATGCTCCTTTTCACAATCCAGATTTTCTTTTATGACAGGCTTTTCATCTTTCGCATTGGAGGGCTCCTGCCCGGCTTAAAAGGCAGGGTCAGTGCTCCTGGCACTTCTCGATAGGTTGACCTATGCTGACCAAATTTGCATCTCAGAATCGTATCTGGCTGCTCCTCCTCTGCCTGCTCCTTGTTCTGCTGTTCTCGTGCGAGTCAAAGGACAAGTACGCTGGCGTATACAAGGCTGAGGCAAAAGACGTACCCAAGCAGGCCCAGACCACTGTAGAACTCAAAGCGAACGGAGACGGGCTCTGGAGAGTGGGAGATGAAGAAGTTTCGTTCTCCTGGGACATCAAGGGGGGTGAGCTAAGGGTGAATACAAAAGGAGGGGGAGTGATCGTAGGCAAGATTGAAAAGGATACTATCCAGATGACCCTTCCAAATATGAAAACATTGAATTTCAAGAAGACGCAATAACTTATCCTTTCCCTCTCCCCTCTTGGAGCTTGGCTCGAGCAAGCTTTTTTTTCAAACTTGCCACGTTTTTTGCAAGCTGCTCCCGGAACTTTGCCTGTGCATAATGTGTGAAATACTTGTGGCCTGCTACGAAGTTGGTGTTTCTGGTCAGCCACTCAATCTCGGAGAGCTTGCGGCCCATTCCATGCTCGATCTCGAATCGAATCAGCTCTGATACTTTCAAGAACTCCCGGCTTGCGAGGTGCGCTACATCCGCATCACAAAGAACTTGCTCCATGTGAGACTTGGGACTCTGGGGCATTTTGGTGGCGCGGATACATCGTGCCACCTGAGCCATCTTGTTTCCCGAGAACCCGGTTTCTCGCAAGAAAGACACAGCAAACTCAACGCTCTTCTCCTCATGACCGCCTACAGTTTCCACGTAACCGGTGTCATGAAACCATGCTGCAAGCATCACGATCTCGAGCTCCTCGTCACTCAATCGGGAGGCAGCACCTATTTCTTTGCACGCTTTAACAACCGCCTTCGCATGTTGGAATGTATGGAATCTGATCCAGTCAGGTCTTTTCGCTCTTAGGAGAGCTTCAACATAGGCACAAGCTTTGGTAACAAGTTTGGTATCGGTCACTGTCCCTGTTTCCCTCTCTGTTTTACATCCGTCTGCATATTTTCAAATACTATCCGGTTCTTGATCAGGCCCACGCGATCCACTTCGCACTCGACCACATCCCCTCGCTTCAAGAACTCTGGGGGCGTGCGAGCAAAACCCACCCCGCCAGGTGTCCCTGTCGCAATCACGTCGCCAGGGAGAAGTGTCATCTTGTACTATACCCAGTTGTGAACCCGGTTGTGAGCTAGAGGGAATCTGATAGGTGACGAGACGCACATGTTCCTCCTGACAAAAGAAGTAAACGAGCTTCTAGTGTGGCATCCCAGAAGTTCGTATACAAATAACACAGCTCCTCAATCTTCTTTTTCTCATCCTCTCTCAAGTCTCTCTCAAACTCCACGGTGAGCCTTCCCAGATTTCTGTCGGCCCCGACGGCTGAGGTCACCGTTGCTCCCGTCACCTTCTCCACCGCACCCTTGATCACATGAAGCGCTGAGTCTACCTTCGGATTCTTCACCATAAGATCCCTTCTCCTTCGCATCAGAGGGATTAAGTAGACGAATTATTGTACGTTCACAAAGAAAGACTTTCAATGTATTTTATTCAGAAGAAAATGTGGAATTCTTATGGATCCAATGTTTAAACAAGTCAGCTGGCTGGCTTCATCATTTCTTCATCAAAGACTCTCTATAGAGCGGGAGTTACTCGGTGTCCTTGTTAGTGTTGGAAAATATTTCGGTCAGTCGCTGAAAATACATAACCCGGCATACTGCCTTATGAAGTCAGAGCAATCGTTGTCTCTATCATGCTAAGTACAGAATCGAGTGCCAGATTCATGACCCAGCCGGTGCAGCCGCATGCACGTTCCATAGCCAGATGCTTGACAATGCTTGTCGTCCCTATCTTGCTGGGCGCATGTGCCAGCTACCAACCGATGCCATTGGACCCATCTACGGTCTCGCGTGGGCTCGCACCCCCAAATATGGAGACCCTCCGGCTTAAAGCAAGGGAGATCCGGCATCCCATCTTAAAGCCCATCCAAATCGATCTCCAAGACGGCCTGTCTCCAGACGAGGCGGCCATCCTGGCGGTGCTGGCCAATCCCATGGTTCGCGCTGCCCGTGATAAAAGGGGTGTAGCGGATGCCCAACTCCTTCAGGCAGGGATCCTCCCCAACCCTCAATTCACTTACAACCTTGATGTTCCCACAGGAGGCGACACCCAGGGCACGGTGAACGCCTATGGGCTCGTGTTTGGTTGGGACATAAGACAGCTTATCTCTCGAAATGCAAGAATTGGGGCGGCACAGAACGATGTCGCTTCAGTGGACCTCGACGTGGCCTGGCAAGAATGGCAGGTCGCCGAGGCCGCAAAGCTTCACGTTTATCGGTTGGTGTTCCTCGAGAAAGAACTTGCTGTTGCCCGGGAAAGCGAGAGGGGCCTTGAGGAGAATCGAGATGCTGTCAAACAAGCGGTAGCCCTGGGGGATATGACCTCCATTGATTTGTCTTCAGCTGAGGCGGCGTTGCAGGCAATCCGCCTGACCGTCGCTACAACGG
>JAHECH010000024.1 GCA_024641835.1 Deltaproteobacteria bacterium | reverse complement strand
CCAATTGTAAAAAGGGCCGTGACGTAGTAGAGATATGAATAAAATACCCCCGGAAGAGCTAAATAGCCCTTTGAGAGCACGGATATAACGGTTGTAAACTGCAGACAGGTATTGAGCTTGCTTAATGTCGAGGGATTGATATTGAGGTGGAACCCATTGAGAAAAAGCACAAGGACGCCCAACAGGATCAGCACATCTCTGCTGATGACCATGACAGTCAGCCAGGCGGGCAAGAATCCCCTGACCGCCAGGACAACGAAAGCCGTCACCAAAAGCAACTTGTCAGCCAGGGGGTCAAGATAGCTTCCCAGCTTGCTTTTCTGATTGAAAAGCCTTGCGATCATCCCATCCACACCATCGCTTGCGACGCACAGCAAGAACACGCCCAGAGCGGAAGTGAGTTCGTCGTTGATCAGAAAGATAATGAAGATCGGCGCCATTATAATTCGGGCTGCTGTAACCATGTTGGGAATGGTCATGATGTCAACCTCTTGTTGTGCCGCTCACGTATTTGAGAGTCCCGGCTCTCGAGCGCTATGATGATATCTTAGATCTTTCTTCCACCTTCCTTAGGATCAAGAGAGCATCTACGCCCGAAAGCGTCCCCATGGGGTTGAAAACGCCCCCCTTCGCCTCCATTACCTTCGCATGGATGGTCGTCACAATGACGGCATTGAAGTATGGGGCATCCGTCCTTACATCCTTAAATGGTGAAGCGGCTTCCTGCGGCTTTCGACCTGATGAAGAAGTCCCACCGCTTCGAGTGAGAATATCAGCTACGACCATGGCAAAGTCTGCCCGTCTCATATACTCGTCCGGTCTGAAAGTCCCGTCAGTGAATGTTTTCAAACCTTGAATATCGAGTTCAATAATCTTGGCTATCCCGTCCCTCATGGGATGATTCAGTACATCAGGCGGCAATGAAACCGGTTTGTCCCTGGTTGGAGTGGGGCGCCCGCTTTTTTGCGCCTCTTCGGAGTTGAGCATTCCCGCTATCTTAGTCTCTTCGGTGAGTAATACGGCTGTATCGGCTCTCGTGATGCGATCCAGGAGTACAATCTCTTTCCCGAGGTCAGAACGGGGCATGGCTTTCTCTATTTTTTCAATCGAACTCAGCTGCTCCTCCGCTTCAGTGACCAGAGATTTGTTTATCTCAGTCACTTTCTCGAAAGCGAGTTTTGACTCAGCGATCCGGTATGCACGCTTGTACGCCATCCCCAGCTGAAAGTAAGCATCGGGCAGGTCGGCTGAGGAAGAAAGGGCTTGCCGAAAGGCGCCCTCCACTTTGCCTAACCAACCTTCATCCCTCTGCATGATGTGCAAGTTCATCATGCCAACGTAGGCCATCGCTTTTTCATACTTTGTTTCCCCATAATTTCCTGCCCACTCCATGTAGCGGAACGCCGAACGGAAATCTCCCTTCATGCCATAGACAATTCCCATTCCTCGGTTGGCCGCAGAGCTTTTAGGTGCGAGGCTCAGCGCCCGTTCAAATTCCCTCTGTGCGTCATCAACCCTGTCCATTTTAATGAACATGAACCCGTTGTAGACATGGTGTTCCGTGGTGTCGATAATGCTCTCAGGGTATCCCCCAAGCCGCGGTCCGCAGCCAGCCCACATGATCCATACCCATGAGAAGGCGACGACCGCCCCCAGTCTTAATTTGGGGCTAAACCTTTTCATATGTATTGCCTCCCAGCAATTGCTTCAAATACTTTAGCGCAACCCAGAGATAACCACCAGGTTGCTCAAAAAGCCTCTGCAAACTAATTCTCTTTCAGTCCAGGACAATCATTACCTTGCACTCACGGAGGAAGTTGAGGTTACTTGGAGTCCCTATTACTTTCGCGGCGTCCGCGTTGCTGACGACCACATCTGATTCTCTAGTTTTCGCCACCTTGATACCTTTGATCATCAGCGGCTTAGGGCCTGCCCGCGAGTGCCTTAGGGCGGACGCAAGATCCCGGGCATAGGAAACCACGCCAATGCGGACAGCATGCTCCCTGCTCACGTAGGCGGATCCATATACCGCATGCCCATCTTCGTCAAGGATGACGGGTACCATGGCGGGCTTCAAGGGGAGCCCTCTGCAATCCACCACCAGTCCAGTGTACCTATCCTCTTTCTTGTTCATCTCCTGTGGTTGTTTTATCGTGGCGATCGTAAGAATATTCTTCGGAAGAAACAGTTGGGCAAAAGGTCCCATCAAACTCATGGAGACGACCGCCTTTACGCTACCGTTCTCCAAATAAGCAATGTCGACCACTTCCGCCCGCTTAATGAGACTGTAGACGTCAGCGAACGGAAAGGTCTTTTGATCCATGTAGTTCTTTACCAGGGTTTTCGAATCAACGTTTATTTCCCTGATGATGTCAAGCAGGTGACGTCTCGCCTGGGCCTCAGCTTCGCTTTTCGTGAGAGCTCTTGCCTGCGCGGGATTCATAGGATTGGCAGGGGGATAGGCAAACCCTATTGCTTCAACAATGCCATTGGACCAGTCTATTTCCCCGTCCCCCGAGTATTGAACATAGGCCTTCCCAAAGCCGGGAGCAGATGAGGCTAGGAAGAACTGAAAAAAAATGAATAGAAATAGCAAAATCTTTCTCATAAAATTTATGTTTTGGCCTCCAGCGGGGTCCTGAAAGAGACCCCGCTCGCAGGTTGCTCAAAACCGCTCAGATACAAGGCGCCTATCTTACTTGCGAGTGACGAGTAACGAGATCAAAACATTAAGTTGTCACTCGTGACTCGTCACTTGTCACTTCCCTGAGACGATGAGGGCAACGCAGCCCTTCGGCTTTACTCAGGGCCATGAGCCTGTCGAATGGTAGATGGGCGTTTTTCAGCAGCCTGCTAGGCAGCCTGGAGAAACTCCTCGATCATTCGAGCGATCTCTTCCTTTCTCTCAGGCTTACCCCAAATCATCGCCGTGTCGGCCCTGAACCAGGTGAGCTGCCTTTTTGCATATCTCCGAGTATCTTTTTGAAGCTGCCTTACGGTTTCATCCATACTCCACTTTCCCATGAGATATCCCACTGCATGCCTGTAACCGAGGGATTTCATGGCCTTCAGATCATGGGAATACCCTCTGTCCAAGAGAGCTTGCGTCTCCCCAATGAGGCCCTTTTCCACCATAGCCGCGCTTCGCTCATTGATGCGATAATAAAGGTCCTCCCTGTCGATTTGCAAACAGATTTTCAGGGCTCGAAAAGGCCTCTCTCGAAAAGCATGCCTCTGAATCAGCTCTGACAGAGGCTCGTTCTTGAGGATCATGATCTCAAGGGCGCGCAATATCCTTGTCCTGTCGCGTGGATGGACTCTACGGGAGGTCTCTGGATCAAGCCTTTCCAACTGTTTGTGGAGATACTGGGACCCATGTAGCTCGCATTGCTGCCGCAAATTCTCACGCACCGCCCCACTTACGGGAGAACATGGGAGAAGGCCGCCCAGCAGTGTCTTGATGTAAAGACCTGTTCCGCCAACGACGAAGCACCTCTTGCCCCTTGAATCCATGTCCCTTAGTACCGGAATAGCCAGGGAGCGATAGAGGGCCGCATTGAATTCCTCGTCAGGATCAACCACATCAATCAGGTAGTGCGGGATTCCCTTGCGCTCCTTCAGTGACAGCTTTGCTGTCCCGATATCCATGCCCCGGTAAACCTGCATGGAATCGATGCTCACAACCTCACCATCAAAATGGTGCGCTAATTCGACACCCAGAGAACTCTTTCCAGAAGCTGTCGGCCCAGTGATGATAATGATCTTTTGTTTCTCTTCTCCCATGGAATCACTGCGCTGAAAGTTACCCAGCACCGACTTCTCGGCATTATGAGCGGTTCCCGACGGTCATATCACCCTTTTGAACATCTTTTCGATCTCATAAAAGCTGAACTTCTTGAAAACCGGTCTTCCATGGGGGCAGTTGGTCGGCAAATCCACTTCCTCCAATTGCCTCAAGAGCAGAGCGATCTCTTGCTGAGACAATGCCTGCCCCGCCCTGATTGCTCCATGGCATGCCATGACCGTGAGTAGCCTATCCATCGCTTTTTCCCGTGTGAAATCGGTCTCTTCTTCCAAAAGGGGAATCATGTCACGGAAAAAAGATTCCCAGTCGGCCTTGACCAGAATCGAGGGAACGGATCTTAATATGAATGTCTCTCCCCCAAAGGGTTCTATTTCCAGCCCCAGCATGAGAAGTTCATGACGTCTCTCATCGATGATTCTCGCCTCTTTGATAGAAAGCTCCAGTTTAGGCGGAATCAGAAAAGCTTGCCGTTCTGTCTTCAAGTCTCGAAAAGACTTCTTCAGAGTCTCGTAAACAATCCTCTCATGAGCGGCATGCTGATCCACTATTATCAGACCATCTTCTACCTGGCAGAGAAGGTAGGTGTCTTGAAGCTGTCCAAGGATCCGGATTTCTCTTGCCCAGAACCCCTCCCTTCTGAAAACCAACTCTCCCGACGGTATCCGCAGGTACTCCTGGACCGGCTCCGCCGTGGACATAATGCTTAACACAGGCATCTTTTGTTTTTTATCATAGCCAGAGGCGAACTCATTTCCGGCGGTGAGCGGAAAGGATGGCCTCAGAGCCTTCTCCACCATCGCTATCAAAGCTTGGTGAACTACGCGAGGTTGATGGAAGCGAACCTCCTGTTTCGTCGGATGGACATTGATATCTATAAGAAGAGGATCGATCTCGATGACTATGACCGCCTGAGGATAATGTCCCCTCATCAGGCGTTGGCCATAACCCTCCATGATGGCATGGGTGAGGAGCCTGTCCCTGATATTCCTCTGATTCACATAGAGGAGGATTCGGTCCCCTTTCGTTCTGCTTTGCTCCGGAGGGCTCAAGTAGGCCCGGATCTTGAAGCTATCGCCACCCTCTTCGGCCTTGATCATGGATGCGGCAAGGTTACGGCCAAAAAGGGCTGTGAAACGATTGGTTTCATTCTCTGAAGCCGGCAAATTGAGAATCGTATTTTCGGCAGCATCCAGCCGAAAATGAATGTTGGTGAAAGGAAGGGCAATTCTTGAAAACATATCGATGATTTGGTCCGTCTCCGTCCTCTCTGAACGGAGGAACTTCTTTCTCACAGGGGTGTTGAAGAAGAGCTTCCTCACTTCCACGGTAGTGCCAGCAGGAGCTCCAGCTTCATCGATGGATTTGAGTCGCCCGCCACCTGCTTTCAGCCGATGACCGATCAGATCATCGGAGACGCGAGAAGTGACCTCCAGCTCCGACACCGCGCATATGCTGGGAAGCGCTTCCCCTCTGAACCCAAGGGTCCTAATGGAGAAAAGGTCATTCAGGTCACTGATTTTGCTCGTTGCGTGCCGCTCTAAACAGAGCAACAGATCATCTTTGGCCATCCCACAGCCGTTGTCGGTGACCCTGATCAGCTCTTTTCCTCCTCTCTCTATCTTTACGGAGATTCTGTCTGCTCCGGAATCAATGCTATTGTCCATGAGCTCTTTGACGATGGATGCAGGCCTTTCAATTACCTCACCGGCCGCGATCTGAGCGGTCACTTTTTCTGGAAGAATTCTGATGACACTCATAATCCACTCTTCTGATGAATACAGAAACATCGGGCGTTTTGAAAACTTCCCCTTGTCTTCACCTCTCCCATGAATTGTGAAAATCGCCGACACGCCATAGCCGCTTTGGCGGCAAAACGGAGCTCGGATGAAGGGGAAGAGGACAATTCGGGAGGGGCTCAGCGCGTACAATTGAACCCCCTCCGCTTAGCCCCGATAAGATCCTAACGTCTCAAAATACACCATAAAAACATGAACCTTCAAGCAGAGAATTCTTACCGGTCTGATCGGGCGTTTTTGTTGACTTCAAACAGGACAAGGAAGTATATGGTGAAGCCGGGCGGGATAAATTCTGGATATTATATTTTTCGTGGGCCCCGGCCGGAGCGCCTCATATGAACGACGAGAAACAATACTGGCGGGAAAAAGGGCAAGGCCATCGACAACGGCTTAGGGACAAGTTCTTGGAAGGAGGACTTGAGAGATTTTCTGACGAGGAGGTTGTAGAGTTCCTTCTCACCCTGGGGACGGCACGAAAAGACGTAAAGCATCAGGCACGAGAAGCGTTGAGCAAATTCGGCAGTCTCTCCAAAGTGCTTTCCGCTCCAGTCAACAAACTGACCGAAATCAGAGGAATCGGACCTAAGAACGCGCTATACTTGAATCTGGTGCACCAGGTGGCAGGCCGCTATCTGAAGGACAGGGCGAGAGGAAAAGAGTTCTTCAAATCATCCCAGGCGGTTTTTGATTATCTCTTTCATTCCATGCGTGATTTGAAAAGGGAAGTTTTCAAGGTGCTTTTCTTAAACCGGAAAAATGAACTCATCGCGGACCAGGATATATTCCATGGGACTTTGACCGGGAGCGCAGTGTATCCGAGAGACATCATCACTGAAGCCCTTGAATGCAAAGCAGCGGCTCTAGTTTTTGTTCATAACCATCCATCCGGAGACCCCAGCCCTTCCCCTGAAGATCGAAAACTGACAAGGGACCTCGTATGGGCTGCGCAGCTCTTGATGATCCAGGTCCTTGATCACGTCATCATCGGACAGAACAACCACTATAGCTTTGCTGACGAGGGGCTTATCCAGAGCTTCACCCACGAGTTTCATCAAGTATTTCAAAATACCCTTAAGCCTTGACAGCCTCCCTAAAAACCCGCAGAATAATCACCGCGCGAGAGTGGCGGAACTGGCAGACGCGCTGGACTTAGGATCCAGTGGGATAACCGTAGGGGTTCAACTCCCCTCTCTCGCACCATTGTTTCTTACGGTGATTCCTTTGGACTCTGCCCCTTTTCTTGGCAGATATACAGAGTGATCTCCAGATGAGACAGACCCTCCTGCATCGCTCTAGAGATGGAGGAGAGCCGTGTGGCTTCGCAGAGCCAATGGAGTCTTTCCGATCTCTGTCGCCAGAGGGCAGCGAGGCCACGCGAAAGGAGAAAGTATGAAGCGAGCAATGTACATCGGTGTGCTGCTGGCCGTGGTCATCGGAACCGCCATGATTGCATCCGAGCCATCCCAACTTTATGCGCAGGGCGATGAAGTTTCACGACTTCGCCAAAGGGTGGCTGAGCTTGAACAAAAGGTCAACGAACTGGAAGCCCTCCTGAAAGAATGCAATGAGGCTCAGAAAAGCAGGCCGAATACTGACTACGGATGGCAGAACAAGAAGAACTGGCGGAATCTTGAGGTGGGCATGAAAGAAGACCAGGTCAGGAATATCCTGGGGGAACCAGTCAAGGTAATCAAGGGTGTCAAGACCCTATGGTACTATCCGAACTTCTACGGGGGCTATGTATCTTTTGACGAGAATGGGAAATTAACCGGTTGGAACGAGCCTTGAAGTGGTCCTATCCACAGGACCAAAGTCTGGAATCTGTCTTTTGAATGCTTCAGCGTTTGAAAAGGAGTGAGTTATGAGTTACACAAAGGATGATCTGAAAAAGAAGCTTTTGCAAATGTATCCGGAAATCCAGAAATTTGGACTCTCTTTATCCCTGGACTTTGACAAGGGGAAAGACGCCTGGGTAATCAGTTTTGAGAAAGGGAGCCATAAGCGCCATGCGTTTCTCGACAAAAAAGACGCAGATTCTTGCATTGACGGGAACGTCTGCATTTACCTGGGCATGCTTATAGCGCAGTATATCAAAGACCTTGAAATGCTTGTATCCAAGAAATAGACCCCGAAAATCCAAAGCGTATCACCTCTTCCTTCGCATTGCCGAAGAAGGAGGTGGCCTGCCTTTCAATTTTCCTTTTTGTAGTCCCAGCCTAACTCTTCTTAGTCCAACTTCAATTAGACCTTGAAAAGTTAAAGAAAATCAGATAAACTAACTACGACTTAGATCAAGTGCGAGCTATATGCGCCCAACTGCACCCGAGATCACCATTATTGAGCCCAGAAAGGGATGGGCTTCTATTGACTCCCGAGAGATATGGAACTACCGGGAATTGCTCTATTTCTTGACCAAGAGGGATATCAAGGTCCGCTACAAGCAGACGGTCCTGGGTGGTCTTTGGGCCGTCATTCAACCTGCCTTCACCATGCTCGTCTTCACCCTCTTCTTCGGCCGTTTGGCCAAGATGCCTTCAGACGGCATCCCCTACCCCATCTTTGTGTATGCAGGACTCCTCCCATGGACCTATTTTGCCAATGCGGTTTCTGCATCGGGAAACAGCCTTGTGGGAAGTGCCAATCTCATTACAAAGGTGTATTTTCCCCGTCTTATTGTGCCGGCTTCGGCAGCCCTCGCTGGTCTCCTTGATTTTTTCATTGCCCTGTTTGTTCTTGCCGCACTCATGGCCTATTACCGGTTCATCCCGGGAGCGGCTATCTTGCTTTTTCCCGTCCTCGTTGCCTTGACTTTCCTTTGCGCTGTGGGCGTTGGCCTCTGGCTTTCAGCACTCAATGTTCAATATAGGGACATTCGTTATGCGATCCCTTTCCTCATCCAAATCTGGATGTTCGTCTCTCCGGTCATATACCCGGTGAGTTTGGTCAAAGAGAGGTATCAGTGGCTTCTGGCGATAAACCCCATGGGCGGAGTGATCCATGCGTATCGAGCCTCGTTGTTGGGACATCAATCTGTTGATTGGCAACTTCTCGGTCTTTCGACGCTGATCATCCTGGCCCTGTTCCTCGGGGGCCTCGGTTATTTTAAGAGAATGGAGAGAACCTTTGCTGATATCGTTTGAATTCTTCTAAGCCGCGGTGCTAAGGGCTAAGGGTGGTCTTGAAGGGTGAGGTCGCACTGCATCTTCGATTCTCAGGATTACAGCTGTGAGGTGATTATTTTATCGGCTAATGAACGAGTCGCAATCGCATAAAGTTCTGTCCGACAAAGAATTCCATGACTTTGTTTTAACTTCATATGAACCATCCTCATATGAAAGCAAAGAACTGGGAAGTGACCGATTTCATAAAGGGACTTGTTATTCGCATCTTTGCAGAACACGGTGCTACTTGGTCTACCGAGAGATCGCCAGTCGGCTCGGCGATGTAAGGAAGATCATGGATTTTGGTTTTTTCCCAGGCACAGTTGTGCGACAGCTGAAAATCCTTTTGGGGGATAGAGTAACTTGCTTTGGAGCCGGTGTAAACCTCGAGGAAGAGTTCATAGGATTCATGGCGCCTTATGTTGAACAGTGTATCGATGTTGAATTAGATCCCTTTTATTCTGACTCCGATGAAAGGATTCGTGTTCCGTTTGAGAACGGCGTTTTTGACGCTGTCATTGCTACAGAGGTATTAGAGCACCTTATTTCCCCTTTGGAAATGATATCCGAAGGGGTGAGGATTTTGCGACGGAACGGCCTATTCATTGTCACAACACCCAACGTCTCGCATATCGGGGCAATACTCAACCTAGCCACGGGGAGAAGCAACTACGAGCGTTTGGATAGGAGTCCGATGTACCTGAAAAAGGACCCTTGGCGGGGGCATATACGTTATTATGATAGGAGCGAGCTAAAGACGCTTTTTCAAAGACACGGTCTCGATATGGTGCATCACCGATATTATCGCGAAATAGGCTGGATTCATGCGAAGTGGCCCTTATCTAAGAGGATCATCATCTCACTTGTGAATATGTTTGCCCCCATATACAGGGAAGGGCACTTTGCCGTCTTCAAGAAGCGATAGGTAATGGGTAACACCGTAATCAACGTGGAACATCTTTCAAAGCAATACCGCATTGGTGCGCGGGAAGGCTACAGGACTTTCCGTGAAACCCTGGTCGATGCTTTGCAAAGTCCTTTGAAGCAATTTAAGAGCCTTTTCACTCGTGACTCGTCACTCGTCACTCGTCACTCGGAGACCATTTGGGCTCTCAAGGACGTATCGTTTGAAGTCAAGCAGGGTGAGGTCCTGGGGATCATTGGGAGAAACGGTGCAGGCAAAAGCACGCTGCTCAAAATCCTTTCCAAGATCACGGAACCGACTGAAGGCAGGGTCGAGCTGAGAGGCCGGGTGGGTTCCCTGCTTGAAGTAGGAACCGGTTTTCATCCCGAGCTCACGGGTCATGAGAATATCTACCTCTATGGCGCCATCCTTGGCATGGACCGCTGGGAGGTGACCCGCAAGTTTGATGAGATCGTGGCTTTTGCCGAGCTGGAGAAATTCATCGACACCCCCGTGAAGCGATACTCGAGCGGCATGTACATGCGCCTTGCCTTTGCCGTGGCGGCCCACCTTGAACCCGAGATCCTGCTCGTGGATGAAGTTTTGGCTGTGGGAGATCTAGGCTTTCAGAAAAAATGCTTAGGTAAGATGAATGACGTGTCTAAGCAAGGAAGAACTGTCCTCTTCGTGAGCCACAATATGGGCGCAGTTAGGAGCCTTTGCACCAAAGCTCTATTGCTCCGCACCGGTGCCATCCAAAAAGAAAGCACTCCCCTGGAAGTCGCAGCGGAGTACGAGAATGACGGGGTATCAAAGTCCCACGGAGTCTGGATAAACAACAACCCGAAAGAAAAAGACGGACCAGCTTTTATAGAGAGCATGGAGGTTGTAAGCGAGGATTTTCAGTGTAAAACTTCATTCTTCAGCAGCGAACTGGTCTTAATCAAGATCAAGCTGCGTATCAACGTCATTACTCCAGATCTCAAAGTTGGATTTGATCTCTTGAAAAATGGAAATGTGGTTTTCAGATCCCAGCAGGTGGACTCACCGGAACCAATAGTTACAATACCCAAAGGCGCTCATGATTTGTACTGCGAAATCCCTCATAACTTTCTGAATGCGGGAACCTACTATGTGATACCCCTCTTGTCAATCCACCTTATAAGAGGCCTTAGGGAAGACTATAGCCCGATTTTAGAGTTTACAATCGATTTGGACACTGCGAAATCGCCCTTTCATACAGTGCTCGGCGAGCAAAATCATCCAGGAGCGGTGTTCCCTCTTCTGAATTGGAAAATAAAGTGAGACACATCATTCACGCAGCTTTCTTTGTTAGTATAAGTATATTTTACGTACTCAAGGCTTTGTTGACCGGGAATCGAGTTTATCACTTCTTAGAAGATGGTTTCTTCTACAGCTACCTGAAATACTTCGGAGTAGAAACAGAATTTCGTTATGTAAGACTCATAGGTTTGCCAATCATAAAAAAAGAAAAAGGATCAAGGATTATTTTGGGTAAAGGAGTTACCCTCGTTTCCAATTCTCGTGGGAACGTAGCGGGTATCAATCACCCTGTCATTTTGGCAACCCTAGCACCCGGCGCGATTATCCAGCTCGAGGAATGCGGTTTATCGGGCTCTTCCATATGTGCATCCAAGAGCATAAGAATAGGTCCTAATTCGGGGCTGGGTGCCAATTCAAGTGTTTATGATACGGATTTCCATGCTACTGATCACAGAACGAGGAAAACTCAGAAGAGTATCGCCGACGCCGAAGCTGAACCGGTGGAGATAGCAAGTGATGTTTGGGTTGCAGCCAATACACTCATTCTCAAGGGTGTCAGCATTGGAAGCAAAGCTATCATCGGGGCGGGATCGGTGGTCACCAGCAACATTCCAGAGAATGCATTAGCGGCAGGCAACCCAGCAAGAGTAATTAGAATCATCGAACCTGAAGAAACGGCCGTCTCTGATCCTACTTCTTACTGAATCATATCCTGAGGCAGGCAGTCTTCCCGGGGCAAAAAATGGTAAGGAATTATTGTCCACTTTGTGGTTCTGAAATAACAAAGGATCTCTTTCATGCAGGTAACTGGAAGATCGCCTTTTGTATACACTGTTCCAATGCCTGGACTGAGCCTCCTCCCGCTAAAATAAGTTACGATGAAGAAGATTTTCATTCTCAGTTTCGATATAGGGAAGTAGATGATTTACCCAGCCAATGGAAAAGGGCGACCATTATGCAGGCTGACTTGCTCGCGGCATTCCTCAAACCCGGTGCGGAAATCCTTGAAATCGGCTGTGGAGAGGGCATCTTTTTGAAAGAACTGACACGCAGAGGCTTTAGGGTTAGGGGAATAGAGCCCAGTGTGCGAGCAAGCCAGAGAGCTCGGGATTCCGGCCTGGACGTTATTTGCGGATACTTCCCTGAACCTGGGATCAGAGGACCTTTTGGAGCAGTGGTGATGATACAGGTTCTTGAGCACATCCTTCATCCTTATGCCTTCTTGAAAGAAGTGCGTGAGGTCGCTCCGGGAGGATTTGCCCTTTTTGTTCAGACAAATTGGCTCGGCTTGGTACCCCGTCTTCAGAAGAGACGATGGTATGCCTGGGTACCTGAGCAGCATTTCTGGCATTTTACCCCAAAGGGCATCTCGGTTTTATTCAGGAAAATAGAATGGGGAATCATGAAAATGGAGTATTCGAGCTTGCACCATGGAGGCAGTCTCCTCTCCAGATTAGGAGAGGCGATACCGGGATTCGGTGACCAGTTTCATGTTCTCGCTAAGATACCGTGAAGAAGGGACCACATTCTCACTTACTGAAACAACGCAAAAAGCTGGATCTTTAATTGAATACCATTTGAGATTTCATGCCGAGAACTCGTCGTTCTATGCCAGGGTCAAACAGCGGTTCTTTCTTTGAGTGTAGGATTGTCATCATCCTGTCTAGTTCGTTCGAAAATTGAGGTAATGCGTTGCTTTCTTCAGAAAACTCTCATGTGTTTCAAGTGCCTTTTACTGCTTTCGTCGTCACTTTTAACGAGAAACGCCATTTGCGCGAATGCCTCTATAGCTTGGCAGGTTGCAACCAGCTTGTTGTCATTGACTTAGGATCCTCTGATGGATCAATAGACATTGCTCTGGAATCAGGTGCTCAGGTCATACATCGGAAGAGAGTCCCGATCGTAGAGCAAGTCCGTAAGGAGAGCATAGCCTATGCCAGAAATGATTGGATGATCTTCCTCGATCCGGACGAAATTTTCCCGGCAGCCGCCATACCCGATCTACTTTCCACGATAGGGGCCACACCGAGCCTGGGAATGATCAAATTGCCTTGGCAGTTTTACTTCAAAGGAAAACCTCTTCACTGCACCATATGGGGAAGAGATAACGTGAAGCCTGCGGTTGTTCACAAAGAAAGGATCGCCTTTTCGAGCGCTGTTCATCGTGGCCTTTCTATCCTGCCGGGCTATAGTGCTTTAGCATTTCCGAGGGAAGATCGCTATGTCATCAAACATTATTGGGTTGAGTCCTACGGAGAGCTGTTTGAAAAACACTTGAGATACTTGAAGCATGAGGGTCTCGCGCGATTCCGTCATGGAGAAAGGTTCTCATTTCATAGGCTGGTAAAGGAGCCTCTATCAGCACTCAAATACAATCTGTTCCACTATCATGGATTGCGAGGAGGGGTTCTCGGTGTCTTTCTCAGTGCCTTTTATGCTTCTTATGTCTTTTTGAGCTTATGCTCTCTTTGGCGGTACGAGCGGGAATCGCTATTTATCTCATCGGATAACTGCAAAGAATGATCTCGTGCAGATATCACGATGCCATGGTACTCCTTTTTGTATCAGTGCGATAACAGATGCCTATCCAGTGTCCAAAAATAGCAGATCTTCCTCATCCACCACCTGGGAAAGCCGGTTGGCCATGGACCGGGGAATCCACGCAGCTTCCGGATAGAATGCCGAACGGCTCTCACTGGCCCAAAATAAGTATTGTTACTCCCAGCCTTAATCAAGGTGTTTTCATCGAAGAAACCATTCGTTCCGTACTTCTTCAAGGATATCCTGACCTTGAGTACATTATTATCGATGGCGGCTCAAAAGACCACTCGATAGAAATCATTAGAAAGTATGAGAACTGGTTGGCTTACTGGGTCAGTGAACCGGATGAAGGTCAAGCCCATGCCATCAACAAGGGTTTTAAAAGAGCAAGTGGAAGACTGGTGGCTTGGTTGAACTCTGACGACAGTTATCTTCCGCAAACGCTCTCGTGCATAGCAAATGTTTTCTCTTCTCATCCAGAAATCGAAATGATTTACGGAGACATATACTTAATCGACGCTGAGAGTGCTCACTTAAGGCTACTAACTTCTCATGACTTTGATAAAGAAAAAGGAATCAGGCTCACCTTTGTGCCTCAACCTGCCTCTTTCTGGAGAACGATCCTTTTCGAGAAAGTCGGACACTTGAATGAGAGTTATCATTATATTTTTGACCTGGAATATTGGGTCAGAGTCAGTCTAATTTGCCGAATGATGTATATTAAGAGCCCCTTAGCCAATTTCCGTGTTCACGAAAAAGCGAAAACCCAGGCCTATCAGATCAGTACGACTCTTGAAGGTCTCCTGCTGTATAAAAGACTTTTTTCTGATCCGCGCACTCCTAAGCATATTCTTAAATTCAAGCGAGACGAACTCAGGCATTGGTATGAGAGGCTGGGTCTAAACTATGTTGACGAAGGCCTCCGCGCAAAAGCCTGCCTATCTTTTGTAAAATCCATCTTGACGCAGCCATGGCGCCCTCGGAGCCTTATACTGGCTGCTCGCATCTTTGATACGCTATTCGCCACTCACCTGGCCGAGAGGAAATCGTTTTGGAGGAAACTCAAGAAGCTCTTCAGCCATGGTACTCAAGAAGATCTCGCTCATGGAACCTCTTTTTGTTCGAAAATGAAGGGGCATTGAGCAAAAGGAGGAGAAGGAAACAATATACATTGTGCCGGACGTGAGTATCATCCATTTCTTGGTGTTTTATAGATATGATAGGGAAAAACACCCCTCAACTCTGGGATAGATTATGGCGTATTCCGTCATCCAGCCATGATGATCTTCGCGCCTTGCTAAAAGAAGAGAACGGTGCTCGTTGGTATCGAATCGAAGAGTTAGTGAGACGGGAATTCGGAACCTTCAGCGGGCTAGAGGTTATCGAAATCGGCGCTGGGCGCGGCATAAACGCCGCATTGATGGCCAAGAAGGGAGCCATTGCAACTGTACTTGACTATTCTGAAGAAGCTCTAATGCGTTCTGAGGAATTCTTTGCAAGAATCAATCTCGACGTCCATTCTCTGCTTTTCGATGTACTTTTGCTACCGCACCATCTTCATGGAAGGTTCGACATTGCGATGTCTTTCGGTTTGGCTGAGCATTTTTGTGGGGTAAGTAGGGCCCTTGTTGTCAAGGCGCACTTAGACCTTTTGCGCAAGGGCGGGGTGGCTCTTATCTCCGTCCCAAACAGCCTTTGTTTTCCATATCAGATTTATAAGTTTATTAGCCAAAAGAGAGGCAAGTGGTTGTTCGGAGAAGAAATCCCCTATTCTAGAAGTGAATTGAGGAAGATCTGTCGTAAAATCGAAGTATCAGATTATTTTTTTTTCGGTGGTTCCTTCATCGAATCATTTAACCTTATTAATTATCCATCGCGTCTATTCATGAGATATATCAAGAAGCAAAGGTGTCCAAAGGACCCTCCAATAAGAAGAGAAAAGCTAAGTTTTCTCGATCAGTACTTCGCTTATTCCTTGGTTCTCTGCGCGAAGAAACTATGAACACATTTTCACGAAAGATCACTAGCAAGGCCTTACGCAAGCATCTCATTCTTTGAAAGTAGGAACTGCCTTTGTCGACAAGATTGACTATTGATGGAATGCCCATCCTGATCGGGACTGGTGGGATAAGCAATTATGTTTGCCCATTGATACGGCATTTTCTTCCACTGTCTCGCACGCATTTCGAAACAACCCTCCATTTCCGTGTAGCTAGTCGGGAGAGGAAAAAGCTGCTCGAAACGTTCATTCACCGTGAGCGTGACAAATACATCCCAGTGTCGTTCAGGGCCACCAGCTTGCCAGACCGAATCCTGCAGCGCTTGTGGCAAAGCAGAATCCCCTACCTAGGCACTCTGTCCCTGCCGCCTACTGATCTTTATTTGGCTACCACCCAGCTCATGCCCCTTCATTTACGATTAAAACGGGTCACCATTGTGCACGATCTTAC
>JAHECH010000511.1 GCA_024641835.1 Deltaproteobacteria bacterium | reverse complement strand
GTGCCTGGCAATAAGGAGTTTTTGGATCTCTTCGGTGCCTTCCTCAAAATGAAAAGATCGCACATCCCGGAAATGTCTTTCCAAAGGATAGGCCTGGGTATAACCCACACCCCCATGAGTTCTGAGGGCCATCTCAGAAACCCGTGTGACCACCTGCTCTGCAAAGAGTTTCGCCATGGCGGCCTCTTTGACGATATCCTGGCCCTGATCAAACTTCCATGCCGCCTCATAAGTGAGTAATCGGGCGGCCTGGATCTCGGTCCCCATCTGCGCGATATTGTTTTGTACAGCTTGGCGCTGGGCAATCAGCTTGCCGAAGGTGGTCCTTTTCCTAGCATATGCGATAGCCAGATCCATCATCCTTTGTGCCAGCCCCACACAGCAAATGGCAATCGAAACCCTGCTCAGATGAAGCATGCCGAAGGCCACATCCAACCCCTTCCCCTTTTTCCCCAGGACCTTGGAGGCTGGCACCCTGCAGTCCTTATAAATGACGTTATAATGTCGTGGTCCAACGCAGCCCATCATCTTTTCCATGGGTTTGAGCACCAGCCCCTTTCTGGGTGTATCCACCAGAAACGACGTGATGCCCTCTTCTGTAGCTGCAAATGCGTAGATCAACTTCGTGTAGCCGGGAAAGAGAGTAATCAGCCACTTGTGGCCGTTTATGATGTAATCATCCCCATCCCTGACGGCTTTGGAGTTAATATCCTTACCTGTCCCCGCCTCCGGCTCGGTCAGGCTGTTTGCAGCCCAGATCTCCCCTGTGGCCAATTTGGGCAGGTACTCCTTCTTCTGTTCCTCTGTCCCAAAATACAGGATTGGTCTCCAGTACAGTCCGTTCATGGCATGGGCAATCAGTCTGACTGTCGCATAGGCTTTGGCCAGTTCCTCAAGCACTGTAAACCACTCGACTGCGCTCCAACCTTCTCCACCATACTCCTTCGGAATAGTGAGGCCGAAAAAGCGGAATCGACCGTTCCTCAGCTCCTCAACCAGCTCTTCCGGGATTCTCTCTTCCTTTTCCAAAGGCTCTGACTTGGGATTCAATACGTTCTCCACCCAATCCCGTGCCTCTTCTCTACGTTTAAGGATCTCATCAGGCAAACTGAAGTCCATTTTTCTCTCCTTCCTGTATAAAATCGCTTCGCGATTTTATCAACCAATCATGGTGAGGCCGCCGTCGATACTCAGCACCTGGCCGGTCAGATATCGGGAATCGTCACTTACGAAAAAAGCGACCACATCAGCCACATCTTCAGGGGTCCCAATTCTTCTCATCGGGATGACCTTCGATAGGGCCTCTGTGACCTTCTGCCCCTTCTCTCCAGGATGAAGTTGCTCCCAAAGATCCGTTTGTACAGGACCAGGGCTTACCGCATTCACCCTTATACCGAATCTGGCCAACTCCCTGGCCAGCGCCTTTGAACTTGCCATGATGGCTGCCTTGGTGCCACAGTAGAGGACTTCTCCTGGATTCCCTATTCTCCCGGCATCTGAACCCAAGCTGACGATGTTTCCGCTCTTTTGCTCGATCATGTATGGAATACAGACATGCGATGCGATTAAAAAGCTCCGGTAATTGACATTCAGGAGTTTGTCCCACAAGGCTTCATCCGTATCGACAAAATTCCGTGAATCATCGGTCCCGGCATTGTTGATCAGGATATCGATGGAACCGAACGCTTTATGAACCTGCGCAACAGCCTCCTTCACATTTTCATACTGGGTGACGTCACACCGCAAGGCCATGGCCTTCACGCCCAGCATTTTAATCTCCTCAGCTGTTTTATTCGCCAGTTCCTCATGGATATCGAGGATCCCCACGCTGGCGCCGTCCCGGGCAAGGCGCGAGGCAATGGCCTTCCCAATCCCTCTGGCACCCCCTGTCACTATTGCGGTTTTCCCTTTCAACTTCATGGTATGCTCCTTTCATCCGTGTGATGTGCGACGGCTCTGTAAAAAGCCCATCTGCTGGCTAGCTCTTCGCATCTGCGCCGCCGCGGGATTACTGTGCCGTAAGGAGTAAAGCCTTCCAGCTTCATGATAACCCCTGCTCTGATTTAGGCTGGTTCCGCATCTTTCGAAAGTGCACTGGCGCGGGCCTCCTTCTTCGTAAAAGGCGAAGGCGCTATCAGGTTGCCCTCCGGCCACCGGGAACAATTCACCTTCTCCATCCTGGCGTCGGCCTCAAGACACCAATTGCAGGCCGTACATTGAACGATGTCCTTTGCTCTCCCCTCTTTGGCTTTCATCGGCCAGTCCGGGTCACATAGCAACGGACGGCACAGTCCGATGATGTCTGCTTTGCCCTCCTTAAGGATCTCCTCTGCCAATTTCGGCGTTCGAATCTTTCCGGCGGTCACGATTGGTGTTTCGAATCCCGCACCCCGCACCGCTTTTCTCACACCCTCAGCCAGGTAGACATGGGTCCCATCAGGAAACCACCATCCCGGGCTTAGACGCTTCCCGCTGTAACCGGACATGGCATCGGGAGGCATACCTTCTGGAGGTGGAGGAGCGTCTTCAAACCTGTTCCCGGCGGACACGCTAATATAATCAGCCCCAAGCTCCGCAAACTTTTGGGCAATCTTAACGCTTTGAAGAAGGGTCGTTCCGGGAATGGCGAAATCTTCTCCGTTTATTCGGACACCGAGGGGATAATGGTCACCCACGACTGCTCGCACAGCTTTATAAACCTCCGTGGGCAACCTCATCCTGTTTTTTAGGGGTCCCCCATAGTCGTCTTTTCTTTCATTGGACATGGATAAGAAAGAAGAAAGGGTATAGGCGTGAGCATTATGTAGCTCGATAAAATCAAATCCCGCGGTTAAGACACGCCTCGCAGCATCCGCATGTTGCTGCACGATGACGGGCAGATCCTCAGGCTTAAAATCGCTCACCTTCTGTCTCCACCCGCTCCTCGCCAGCTTTAGAAAATGCATGATCTGAACACCAACCTTTGTCTCGGGATTCACATCGCGGATAGCATCAACAAGACCTTTCAGTTCATCGGTGAAACTGTCGTCACTGATGCGCAGGTTATAGGAACTCCTGGATGGCAAAACAACAGCCGCTTCAACGACGATGGAACCCATCCCACCCTTTGCCTCACGTCGATACCTTGCCTTGAGGTCATCAGTGACATGCCCATCCTCAGTGGCTAATCCGCAGACCATGGCGGTTCTCAGGATCCTGTTAGGGAATGTTACGCCTCTCAAGGTTATCGGTGAGAAAAGGTTCTTATATTCCATGTCTTCCCCTCCTTTTTGCTAAATGATATTCAATTGATTTTAAATCACCCTTTTGGTCCATTGTGAGAAATGGGACTTATTCTGAAGACTTGGCTAAATAAGCTAAAAAATCAAACACATCCTGCTGCCGTCGAGCAGCCTTCAAGCCCATCTTTCGCCTGATCTTTTCATATTTCTCGGTGAGCTGACTTGGATCATCAGACCGCAGTTCTCGGAGATCGAATTCCTCCTCCGCCACGGCTTTCTTGAAGATTCCTATCTCCCTGGAGATGGCGTTGCCTTCCCTGGACAATCTAAAGAAATGATCCGTCTTTTTCCCCTCCTTCTCCGATCGCTCCAAAGAAAGTTGGAAGGTATCCAGGAAGGTAATTTTCTTCAAGCCCATGGGTTTCCTCACAATCTCTATGAGCTCAGGATAATCATTCTCCTTGTTCAACGAGAGACGCCCAACCTCTTCCTGACGGCTGATCACATAGTAACGATTGATCTCTGAACAGGCAGCATCCACCTCGATGACTTCTTTCCATCCATCGTCCCACTCGAGTAAAAGGTACTTCTCTTGTTCCGGATTTGCACTGGGCCGGCTTGCGAAGGGCTGCCTCAAAAGTTCGAATTGGAGTTGAGATGGCAGGGCTTCAAAGCTCGCTTCCTTCTCGGAGCCGTCCCTATATTCAACAATAACCTTCCGAGGCTTGGACTTCCGCACAGGTGCTAGTCCTTTTTCTTCAAAATGCTTTTCAGTTCCGTAAAGGAGTGGATGACAAGATCCGCCTTTGATTGACCCAGGTCAATAAAGCCCGTATATTGGATCGTCTTAAAACCTCGGTCGTGGGCCGGATCTATGTCCATCTCGGGCTTGTCGCCCACGATGACCGCCTCATCGGGCTCGATGCCCCGTTCCTTCAATTCCTGGGACAGCACATCGTAGTGGGTACCCTCTTTCTTGGTACAACCCATG
>JAHECH010000510.1 GCA_024641835.1 Deltaproteobacteria bacterium | reverse complement strand
CAGCATGGGGTCTTGATGAGATGATTTTCGAGCAGGCGGATTATCTCCTTGATCCCATCGAAGGGAACAGAGATTATAATCACCTCTCCGTGAGAGCGGCTGCTGCGATCATACTGGACAGGCTCGCAGGAAGATACAACTGATGATCAGGAGGAAACATGGACATCATTACGAATCTTGAAAGGGAGCAGATGCGACTCGATCTCCCTGATTTTAGAGCGGGTGATACGATCCGGGTTCATTCGAGAATCAAGGAGGGGGACAAGGAGCGTATACAGGTGTTTCAAGGGGTGGTAATCAGGAGAAGAAGAGGCGGACTGGGAGCCACTTTCACCGTCCGCAAAGTCTCTTATGGCGTCGGCGTGGAAAGGATTTTCCCTCTTCACTCGCCCAACATCGAAAAGATTGATGTCATATCCAAGGGGAAAGTGAGGAGGGCCAGGCTTTATTACATGCGAAAACTCAAAGGCAAGGCGGCCCGCATCAAGGAGAAAAGAGTCTGATGACTCGCTCTCCCTGTTTCAGGAAGAGGGAGAGTCATTGCCTCGTCAATCACGCTGGCTAGTCTCCTTTTGCGAAAGCCCTTTGAAATCTCTTTCATGCAAAAAGCAGATGGCCTTCGTCACCATAACCTGCCTCTTTTTCCTGAGAGCGTTCTCCCCGCAAGCATTGATGTGCTCTTCTTTGAGAGCAAGGCCCGCAGTGCAGGATACAGCCTGATTGCCGGTGTTGATGAAGCGGGCAGGGGGCCTCTGGCCGGGCCCGTGGTCGCGGCTGCCGTCATCTTACCTGAAGGGGCAAGGATCGAAGGAATCAGGGATTCCAAAGAGATGACGGAAATGGCGAGGGAGAAGGCGTTTCCGGAGATTCATCAAAATGCAGTGGCTGTGAGCATCGGCGTCGCGTCTCCCGGCTACATCGATCAGTTCAATATTCTCAAGGCGTCCTTGGAAGCGATGAGATTGGCTGTGCTGAGCCTTGACCCTGCTCCGGACTTTTTTCTTGTGGACGGGATTCATCCTGTGCCAGTGACCCTTCCGCAGAAGTGCATAAAAAAAGGGGATCGCCTGAGCCTGAGCATCTCTGCAGCTTCTATTATAGCGAAGGTTTACAGGGACAGGATCATGCGATGCTACCATGAGATGTTTCCCAAGTATGGGTTCTCAGAGAATAAAGGGTATGGCACCCAGAGGCATCTCGCGGCTTTGCGTGCCCATGGCGCCTGTCCCGTGCATCGAACGACATTTAAGGGAGTGCTCTGAGGTGACCAGGGAAAGGCTTGATCTGGGAAGGCTGGGTGAGGATCTGGCTCTCAAGAAGATCAAGAGTCTTGGTTACAAGTGCATTGCCCGCAATTATCGCTGCCCTCTCGGTGAAGTGGATCTCATAGCCAGGGATGGGGACACACTGGTTTTTATTGAGATAAAGACGAGAAGAGAGCGTTCCCTGGGGTATGCTAAGGAGTCTATCAACGCGAGAAAAAAACGGCAGTTATCCAAGGTAGCTCTCGCTTACATGAAAAGTCATGGCGCGGCGGACGCCAAATCCCGATTCGATGTGGTGGCTGTCCATATCAGAGAAGGCATGCATGAGATTGAGGTGGTAAGAAACGCCTTTGATCTCGCCTATGACTGACAGGGGAAAAGGCTTTCCGGGCAAAGGGTCAGGCCGCCGAGAAACTATTGATTGAGCTTCTGGGGCGCCATAATGGGAGAAACGGAGCATCCGCCCGCTGAGAAAGAAAAGAGTGAGGGGGTCTTGTATGTGGTTTCCACGCCTGTCGGAAACCTCGAAGACATCACATTGCGAGCTCTGAGGATCCTGAAAGAGGTGGATCTCGTCGCGGCGGAGAGCGTAGAGCGCTCCAGAAACCTCTGTAAGCACTACGGCATCAGGGCGAGGCTGACAAGATATAACCAGCACAACCAGAGGGCGAAAACACCGGAGCTGATTTCGGAGCTGAAATCAGGGCTGAACATTGCTCTTGTCACCAATGCGGGTACCCCTGGCGTGTCAGACCCCGGGGCTTATCTGGTCGATCACGCATTACGGGAGAGTATTAGGGTGATGCCCATTCCAGGTCCCTCTGCTGTTGTCTCGGCCCTCTCTGTATCCGGACTCCGTGGTGAGAGGTTTCTCTTTTGGGGGTTCCTTCCAAACAAGTCCTCCAAGAGAAAAAAAGAACTGAAAGCCCTGGTCTCCGCGCCGTGTACGATTGTTTTTTTTGAGGCTCCTCACCGCCTCAAAGAAATGCTTGCGGACCTGGCGGACATCTTTGGAGAACGGCCAGTGGTTTTGATCAGGGAAATGACGAAAGTGTTTGAAGATATGAAAAGGGGTTCAGCAAAGGCTCTTCTCATCCGGCTCGAATCAGATCAATTAAGAGGCGAGTTTACGCTGGCGGTGGCGGGCAGGGAAAACGAGGCAGACGAGGCCTCTGTGGACGAGGAAATTCAGAAAGAGATAGAAAAGCTCCTCGCGGTCCGAGAGATGACGCTAAGAGATATTGCTCGGCAACTTTCCAGTGAAACTGGAGTGGCTTACCGGGGCATTTACAAGGCAGCTCTGCTCGTGAAGAAAAGGACGCAGCTCTCCTGAAGTGGGGCAGGAGCGAAAGAGATCAAGCATCTCATCCCGGGAATATCTTGGTTTAGTCCTCTGCAAGACCACCTCCCCCCGGCAGGGGGATCTGGCGCTGAGGAATTATTAGGAGGACCTCTGGGGCGCAACACTAGCATATGGAGCTGGTAAGGAAACTGAGAATCAGCAACGAACTTGGGTTACACGCACGAGCCGCGGCGAAGATCGTGGCTCTGGCAGGGCAATACGAAGCGAAGCTTTTCCTCAAAAAGGATGAGCATGAAGTGGATGGATCGAGTATCCTTTCTGTTCTTACTCTTGCCTGCCCAAGAGGCACGGAGTTGCAGGCCAGGGCAGTTGGTAAAGATTCGGAAGCGTTGCTTCAAGCTCTAAGTACCCTTTTTGAACAGAGATTTGGTGAAGGAAAATGACTGAGAGTCAGGCTGGCAAAAGGAGAACACTCAAAGGGATTGCGGTATCTCCTGGCATCATCATAGGAAAGGCGCGCCTCGTGGATCGCTCAAGGGTAAAGATCCTTTACCAGTACCTGATTGGCGAACAACAGTTGAAAAGGGAAGTGGAAAGATTCAAGGAAGCCCTGGAAGCCGCAAAGCAACAGATCGTGGACCTCAAGAACAAAATGCCGGACCAGGTCAAAAAGTACGCATTCATTCTCGACACCCACCTGATGATCATGGATGACAGTATGTTCTCCACTGCTACGATCAATACCATTCTTGAGGAGAAAATCAACGCTGAATGGGCACTCAAGAAATCTGTACAGGATATCGGAAAAGTCTTTGCGCAAATCGAGGATGAATACATCAAAGAGCGCATGATCGATGTGGAATATGTTGCAGAGAGGATTTTGAGAAACCTGGCAGGAAAGGAGCAGGAGAGCCTTGCTGAAATCGACGAGCGGGTAATCATTGTGGCTCACGAGCTGTCCCCAGGAGATACGAGCTCCATCAATATAGGCAAGGTCATGGGCTTCATCACGGATGTAGGGGGGAGAACGTCGCATGCAGCCATCATGGCCCAATCTCTCAAGATCCCGGCAGTGGTCGGCCTGGAAAGCATCACCCAGCATGTCCAGGACGGCGGCCTCTTGATTGTGGATGGCAGCACGGGGGAGGTGATCGTTGATCCTGATGACGATATGATCATCCAGTATCAGGAAAAACATCTCGCACAAGAGAGATTCGAATCGAGCATTATCAGAATGGGCCATCTGCCGGCTGAGACTGTGGATGGTCATCGGATACCTGTGAGAGCCAACATTGAATTTCTGGAAGAGGTGGCTGCCGCAAAAGATCACGGCGGAGAGGGCATAGGTCTTTACAGGACCGAGTTCCTCTACCTTAAGGCCCGTGGAAAACCGACAGAAGAGGAGCTTTTCGAAGACTACAAGGAGGTGGCAGAGATCATTGCTCCTGATCCTGTGACCATTCGAACTCTGGATATGGGAGGGGACAGGTTTTCACCAGACCTGGCATCGGGTCAAGAAACGAATCCTGCTCTAGGGTTGAGAGCGATCCGGTTTTGCCTGAGAGAGCCCGAAATCTTTAAAACGCAATTGCGTGCCATCCTGCGGGCGAGTGCTTTCGGGAACATCCAGATCATGTTTCCCATGATCTCCGGGC
>JAHECH010000509.1 GCA_024641835.1 Deltaproteobacteria bacterium | reverse complement strand
CGTAAAGGGCATGGATAATGTCATCCATGGTTGCCTCATCCGATAAGCTGTCAATGACCTGTTTGGCAATGTCTTTAATGGGCATTTTATCCCTCCTTGTTTGACTCATAACAATGAAATTGGGAGAACCACCTAGCGACAAATCAGCCGGAGCTGCAAGCGATCGGCTGGATTGTTCTGTGAGCCGCTTCGCGCCGAACGGCAAGCGGACGGCAATCCGCGGCACGTTGCCGACGACGCAAAGCGGCAAGGTCGCTTCGCTCTTGCCATACACTCTCGGTAAAAACAGCCTTTTTGCCCTCAAAAAACTAATTATAGGCGCATTTTTGAAGGTCACTTCGGCACTATTCGATCTTATATCAGACAGTTGCCGTGGCCCGACCCCATTACAGCCAGCCCTCAGCCCTGGAGCCCCAGCCGTAGCCGCAGAGTTTCTCCGCGTCCACTCAAGCGCATGGTTCGCTGATTTCAATTTTCGTAGTAAATAGATACCATGTTGCCATTGATATCATATCTTATAGGCATTCCAAGTTGATCAAAAACTTCTTGATGGTCCCCCATGGTTCTGGAAACCAATTTTCCTCTCCTTGCTAAGGCTTCAAGGTACCTATCTGCAAAGCGATTGCCCTTAATCAGTGTGGTAAAATACATCTTTCCGTTTTCTGACAAACTGTTTTTTAATTCTTTCAGCAGCGAACTTGTGTCGTCGAGGCAGTGCAGTAAGTTTTCGGAAATAATGGTTTGGAAGCTTTTTTCTCGAAATGACAGCCGAAGGGCATCGGCGTGAAGGAAAACCATGTTATCTGGAACTTTTCCATTTATCCTTGTCAATCTGGATTTGGCCATTCGCAACATCTTCAGGGATTGATCAACCAAAACGACAGGACGCTCAGAATATTGGATATATATCTTTGCAGTAAAGGCCAATGAGCCACATCCTAAGTCCAGCACGTTTCCCTGGGTGCCAGATTTTAATGCATCATGGGCGATCTTAACAAATATTCCGACTGAGTAGCCCCATATGAGCCGATTGTAGAGGGGATTACACGCCACGCAATCATATATGTATCCGAACTGAGTGTCATAAGTATTAGCTACATCGTTATCTTTGAGAACGGAATAGATATTGGGCTCAACCAATCTGAGGTCTGCATTCTCTACGAGCAAGGCAGATAAGTTACTTTCACCAATTATTGCCATAGTATTTCTCTCGGTTTTGCGCGCAAAGGGGGACGCTGTTAGGTTTTTAGGTTCCCAACAACAGGCACCCTCTTACTTCTGCTATTCTCCGGCCGCGAGTAACGGATTCACTGACAGACGGAATTGATATCCCCAGCTTGCGCGCCAGGGAAGACATGGGTACCCCCAGTTCCCTCACCGCCCAGTAACACAATACACTCCGGGGCTCCACAATCTGCCGATATTCCTCCAGTCCGATATCGATTTGAAGAGGGATATGGGACGGTCATAAATATATAACTAACCGCTGTCGAACTTTGTCCAATTCTCAAGATACTTATTTAATTATGACCGTCCCCTATCCCCTCTGAGTTTTCGGGCAAACTGATCAACAATTTTATCAATCTTATTCATGAAGATAACGATAGA
This sequence comes from Deltaproteobacteria bacterium, assembly GCA_024641835.1. Taxonomy (GTDB): domain Bacteria; phylum Desulfobacterota; class DSM-4660; order Desulfatiglandales; family HGW-15; genus JAHECH01. The sequence goes on along the minus strand of JAHECH010000509.1, from coordinate 2,618 downwards.
ATCACCTGCAAGAAATTGCGCAGCTATTTCTTGTCAGGTGAAATCATTTGTTCTGTGTTGGACTTGATTCCGGCTTTCTTCTTGATTGCTTTAATATCCAAATTCTCAAACCAACTTGGTAAATTTTCCCATATCTCATGGAATCCAAATCCACCTTGTGTCATCTCGAGTAAGGCTTCTTCCTTTTTCCAGTTTTGAACTGCAACACGGTAAAGCGCACACATGATACCAGTACGATCCGCGCCATGCTGACAGTGGACTAGAACTGGGGTACGTTTCAGGTTTGTAACTATCTGCAAGAATCTTACGGCATCTTCTTCCTCAGGATGCCAGGCCTTCATGTAAATGTGCTCATAAGCTAACCCCAAGTTACCGATTTCATCTCGGTCTGAATGAAATGAGCGCAGATTGACAATGGTCTCGATTCCAATAGCTTTGAGGTTAGCCATACCTTCTGCGGACGGTTGCGCGCTTCGATATAACGAATCTGAGACTTTGTGAAGGTTGGGAACACCTTTCACCTGCATCGGCTTGGCCCATTGCACGGGTCGATTCTCTATAGATATTTCACCCCCATAAGCGGCATTGAGCACAACCAACGCCGTGATACTGATTAAAGCGAATAGCTTCATATTCTTCACCCACAGAACGCCGCACCTCACCAGCCGCGTCCTTTTAGCGGTCTGGTGCAGGTGCTTGTTAGCGATCTTGATCTCCCGTGATGATTGACAATGCCTTCGCGGCAGTCTGCCTGACGTCTTCATCTGCATCCGCAGACAGTAATTCCTTTAATCGAACGATTGCTTGTGGGTCGCCGACGCGCCCAAGCGATCTTATTGCTGCAAGTCGAACTGCTGAATTCTCATCACGTGTTGCCGTTAGAAGTTGGTCAACACTGCGAGGATCGCCGATCTGCCCTAATGCCTGAGCCGCTGCAACTCTGATCTGCGAATCCTGGTGGCGTAGCGCAGCGAAAACCGAACTTAAACGGTTCTCCCCTTCGAAAATACCCAGCTCTCCTAAGGCCAACTTAGCTAATTTAAGAGCTTGATTGGCTTCGTCAGCCCCCACTTCAATTCCGTGTATTCCTCGATTAGCAACCTGGATCGCATACTGAAGGTACTTAGCTGTCTCCGGAGAAATCAATTCGGCTCGCTGTAGGCTCTCCAAGATCCTGCCAGCACTTGTGCGTAACGGGATATCAATTTGGCTTTGTTTTGCTAGATCCCGAAGCCTTATCTCAATGAGACGCCGAAGCGATGCAAGAGCGTCCCAAGGTGGTCCACTGAGCAATTTCTGTTCAACCAATGCGATCTCTGGATCAACAGATTCTGATTCCGCTTGAACGGACTCAATCGGTTTCGGTTCCGGCTGGGAAGGCATCTCCTCTTTGGTCCCTATATAGTCCATGAGTCTTGATACAAATGTATCCACTCTCATTCTCACATCTTGCTTCTCAGCGTATTCCTCTAATAGAAATGGTCCCACTGCTCTGTCAAGGTACCCACCCAAGGTGGAAAGCGATTCAGAAGTCAAAGCTCTATGGAATTCATCTTCTCTAGCGGCATTCAGCTTGGTCCGAGTGGAATACCAGTTGCTCAACCTTCGAACAATCTCGTAAATAGCGTTTGCCGCAAGTGCGGCGGCAACAGATGAAAAAATGTTCACTGTTTCCATCGCCGGTCGATCTCCTCGCGGTAACGATGAATGAAAGGCGCGATTCTCTTTATGTCGCCCAGAAGTGACATGGATGCAATGTAGACATGTTGGAGCCGGTTTGCCCTGTATAGCATCACCATTCCGAGAACTGCCAGCAAGACAGCGCCGAATAAGGCTGCCACGATCCACCATCCTGGAATGCCCTTAGTGAAGTCACCTTTGAGCCCGGATAATGCCACAGGTACAAATAAGGCGGCAGCGGCAGTCAGAACCCACTTTGCCAATTCTGTCCGACGTGAATGCTCCCATTCAAAAATCCTCTCAAGGCGTGCCTCTGGATTATCTACTTCAGAACCAACAAGATCAGTCAGCTGTCGAATTGTGAGTTTTGTCATATCTCAAACCATTTTATTCTGGTTCTATTACGCTAACGTGAAACTCAGCCGCCGGGAGTTGACGGCCGCGAAGCGCGCGGCAATTCCCGGTCGGTTGCAGTTTGTTGTTGGGGCTTCGCATCTTTCCAATCGCGGCGACACCACACCATAAAAAGACAGACATAAAGAAGCGACAGGCTGGAGGCAAACCAGGCATATGAAGTGGTTGAGCCCACGAAAAAGTCAATGAGAAGGGGCAGAGCGACGAACAAAGACATGACTATAAGAGCAATGAGGGCAATGATCTGGGTTTGGTGATCGTGGTGCTGATTCTCTCCGCTATACCTTGACGTCTTGATCCATGCATTACCGAGAGCGAGAAAGCCCGTGAGAGTGAAGCAGAGGTAGAGCCAAAAGTAGCCCGAAGGCCCTTTTGCAAGAGTCAGAGGCGCTAGACTTTGGAACAGCCCGAGGACGAAGGGAATGAGGATGTCAAAGCCGTCCAAGGGCCACAGCAACCTGCGGGATCCGTTGACATATCCATAAGAAAGAACAACTGTGGTCAGGAAGGTAAGCACAAGGAAG
>JAHECH010000023.1 GCA_024641835.1 Deltaproteobacteria bacterium | reverse complement strand
GACGGCGGATGTATGGCCGGGGAACCAACGACACCAAAGGAAATCTGGCGGCCATGCTCATCGCCATGAAGACCTTGAAACGTTCGGGGATCGCGCTCTCCGGGGCAGCCGTCGGCGGGGTTCTCTGCGACGAAGAAGATCAGATGTTGGGAGTCCGCCATTTTATCGACAATGGGCATGCGGACGCGGTGACCGCCGCCGTCATCTGCGAGCCGCAGGACGGCATCATCTGCATTTCCCAGAAAGGCGCAATCCGTGCTCGATATACCGCCATCGGAAGAATGAGCCATGGCGCGATGCCGCTTTCCGGGCTGAACACTGCCAGTGCCGTGGCCAGGCTCATAGACGGGCTCCACCGCATCGAATACAGTGCTGTTACGGCCCTTGGCCGCAATCCCCTTCTCGGGTGGCCGAGCTTTACGCCAACGGTCATCCGCGCCCCGGCATCGGGGGCGCCTCAGCTCAACGTCATGCCTGGAAAGGCGGAGATTCTGGTGGACGTTCGAACCGTCACCGGCCAGAACCACGATGATGTTCGAAAGGAAATGACCGGACTGGCGCGATGGGTGGAAAACGAGGTTTCCTCTCACTACGAATCCTATGACGCATGCCTGGACCTCGAACGGTCCCGGGCGATGAAAGTGGAGGTGGCCTTTCTAGCCGACCGGCCCTGCACTTATACCGACGAGCAAGAGCCAATCGTAAAATCGGCAGCCTGGGCCACCCGGGAGATCTGGAAAAGGGAACCGGTTTTCGGTGGGGTCCCGGGAGCGACGGACGGTACCTTTCTCTGGTCATGGAAAGGAATCCCCATCGTTACCATGGGAGCGGGAGACCGGCAGGTGCCCCACCAAGTGGACGAGTGGGTGGATCTGGACCAGTTGATCGAGACGGCCAAAATATATGCGCTGACCGCCCTGCGTTACCTGTACCCCGAAGATCCCGATTGAGCGAATCCCTGTCCGAAAGCGGCAAACTGCTCTTCCATGGGACAGGACGTGGACCATAAGCGCCGCACCGAAATCGGCGCCATCAACGGATACGTGGTCCGGGAAGCGGAAAATCTCGGCCTGCCGGTGCCGGTGAACCGGACCCTGTCGGGGCTCGTCGAAACGGTGCAGGAACATTTTTAGGAGGAAACAGGTTTCTTTCATTTCGGATATGCCGCAGGCGCATGGGCGACTACTGCCGATCGGCGAAAACTATCATGAGGGGAGGGAAATATCGATGGAGCAGCAAAAGGTAACCATTCAGGATGTAATCAAGGCAAAGGCGGAAGGCCGCAAGCTGGTCATGGTGACGGCCTATGACTATCCTTTCGGCCTGATGGCCGACGAAGCCGGGGTGGATATTGTGCTGGTGGGAGATTCGCTGGGGATGGTGGTAATGGGCCTCGAAGGGACGGTGGAGGTTACCATGGAGCACATGATCCACCACATCAAGGCGGTCATCCGGGGGTGCAGAGGGCCGCTGGTGGTGGGCGACATGCCCTTTATGAGCTACAATACCTCCATCCGGGATGCCATCATCAATGCCGGGCGCCTGCTCAAGGAAGGGGGATGCGATGTGGTGAAGCTGGAGGGAGGCGTGGATTTTGCCCCCACCATCCACGCCGTGGTCAAGGCCGGCATCCCGGTCCAGGGACATATCGGATTGACACCGCAGACAGCGAGCGCGCTGGGAGGCTTCAAGATGCAGGGCAGGGACGCCGCGGCCGCCAAGAAGATCATCGACGACGCCAAGGCCATCGAGGACGCCGGCGTGTTTTCCATTATCCTGGAGGCGGTTCCGGCACCCCTGGGAAAACTCGTGGCCGATTCGGTGCACGTTCCGGTCATTGGAATCGGGGCAGGCCCGGATGTGGACGGTCAGGTGCTGGTCACCCACGATATGATCGGCCTGTTCGACAAGTTTGTCCCCAAGTTCGTCAAACAGTATACCAGGGTCCGGCCGATTATCATGGATGCCATCAAGGCCTATGGAAAAGAGGTTCGGGAAGGGGCCTTCCCCGGTCCGGAGAACTCCTTCAAGATGTCGGGCGAGGCCCTTTCCCAGTTAAAGCAGATGATCGGGAAGTAATGAACTTTAACCCCCATTGCCATGTCCTCTGCACCGATAGCGCTTTCTATGGAAACGGATCGGCAGGAGTTTTGTAGTGCAACCCTTGAGGGTTGCTTGATGCGTGGGCGGAGCGAGAGGATTGACTGCAGGCCGCGGGCTCTATACTCGATCAACTGGTGCGCAGGGCGTCGACGATGTTCATGCGGGAGGCCCGGATCGCGGGCAGAATGCCACCCACAAAACCCATGACCAGGGAGAAGACGAGGCCCTTGTAAACGATGTCGAAGGTGAGAGCGAAACTGAAGGAGAGTTCAGAAAACGTCTGGAAGTTGAGTGTGGAGATGGTGATCAACTGCATGAAAGAAGCAAAGAAAAGGCCTGCCATTCCCCCCAGGAGCCCCAGAAGGAGCGACTCGATCAAAAAGGCCAGGAGGATGTTTTTCCGCTGAAAACCCAGGGCGCGTAACGTCCCGATCTCGGCGGTTCGGTTGGCCACGGCGGAGTACATGGTCACCATGGCGCCGATGATCGCCCCGAGGGAGAAGATGACGGTCAGGGAGATTCCCAGGATCCTGAGGAACGTGGCCATCATCTCGGACTGCTCCGTATAGTAGCGCGTCTCCCGTTTCACCACCAGCGTGAGGCGGGGGTCACTTTCGATGCGGGCTTTCACTGCCTGAAAGTCCGAGGGGGTCCGGAGCCTGAAGATCACGGAGGAATAGGCGGGCCTCCGAAAGGCCTGCATGAGCTGGTCCACATCTCCCCAAACCTCGGAACTGAAGCTGGTATTCCCGGCATCAAAGATGCCCACAATCCTCCAGTCCCTCATCCCGCAACACAGGGCCTGATTCAATTCAATGTCTTTGAACCTATGGGCGATGCTCGAACCCACCATCACCTCCGAGGAACCCCACCGCGGCAGGCGGCCTTCAACCAGTTTGACCTGGGGTCGTAAGGCCAAGGAGGTCACATCGATGCCGCGGACCGTGACATTCGATGGGCTGTCACTTCCTTTCTTTGTCAGGGTGATCAAAACGACGAGCTCCTTCGCCAGAAGCTCTTGGCCGTTCGCCCCGATGGCGATCTCCGGCTGGGTCTCCACAATCGCCGCCTGCCCCTTGCTGACGCCGCTCACAACCTCCGTATCCGCCCCTTTCCGAAGGACGACGGCATTATCATAGGAACCGGTTTCCACGAGCGTCTTTTTGAGTCCGTTCGCCAGCATCAGGATGGCAGCAAAGACGAAGACCACGAGAGCCATTCCCGAAACGGTCAGCGTCGTCGTGAGCCGCCGGGTCCACAGATTTCGGATATTGTAAGAGAGCGGAATAGCCATCAGCCGATCCTTCTCAGGCCGTCGGCGATCCGAATTCGAATCGCCCGCAGGGCGGGGATGATGCCGGCGGACGCCGCCACCACCCATGCGGCGCCCAAATCGAGATAAAGCGTCTTCGCTCCCACGTTGAAGTTCGGAAAGTAGGAGCCCAGGGTGTGGCTGAACAGCTTGGCCGCAGGAAAAGTAGCCGCCATCCCGAGAAGACATCCGAGCATCGTGATAACAAAGGACTCGCCGAAGATCAGGCCCGCAATATGCCTGCGACCGAACCCCAGGGTCTTCAGGATGGAATACTCGCCGATCCGCTCGCGGGTAGTCATGGCCATCGTGTTGGCCACCACGGCCAGGATGATGACGATGACGACCAGGGAGACCACCTGGATGGCCGTAATGATGGCTCCGCTCATGGCCACAAACCCCTGCTGGAAGGCTTTCTCGGTCTCGGTCAACGTTTCAGCAAGCGAATTCTTAAAGGTCTCGTCCACCCGGACGGCCACGGCAGGCCCCACCTCGGGCCGGGTCACCCCGATGATGTAATACCCCACCTGGTCCACCCACGGATGATAGGGCATCCTTTTCCTCAGGCCTTCGTTGAGATAATTCCAGTGGAAGATAAACTGGGACTCATCCGTGCTTTTCTCTCGCCCCCGGTAAATTCCCCGGAGCACAAAATCCCAATTGCCAAAAAAGATCGTTCCTTTGAGAGTCACGATGTCGCCGATCTTCCAGCCGAACCTTTGCACCAGCCTCCGGCCGGCGATGAACCCTTTCCGGTCGTCCAGAAAAGCCTCTCTTTCCCTCGGGGAAACGACGAATTCCGGGTAAAGATCGAGAAACGTCTCCGGGTCCACGGCAAAGTTGGGAAAGAAATTTTTCTCTTCGATATATACTCCGCCAAACCAGGTCCCATAGGAAACGGTCTTCACACCCTCGACCTGGCGGATCTTGTCCCGATAAGAGAGCGGAAGGGGAAAGATGATGGAGATGGCGTTCCGCGTCACAAGACGGGAGGCCGAAGATGCCTCCACACCTGCGTACCAGGCGCCGATAACGGTGCGAAGGAGACCGAAGGCCAGGATCGCGATCATGATCCCCAGGAGGGTGAGGCTGGTCCGAAGTTTGTTGCGAAAGGCGTTCTTCCAGAGGATCTTAAGAAGAAGCATTGTTCAGCAAGCCTTTATCGAGGTGTCTCAGCTGGTGGGCTCTTTCGGCAGCTCTTGGATCGTGAGTGACCATGACAATGGTCTTTCCCAGGTCGGCGTTGAGGCGTCCCATCAGGTTGAGAACCTCCCCTGCAGAGACCCGATCCAGATCCCCCGTGGGCTCGTCCGCGACCAGGAGGGTCGGATCGGTGATGATGGCCCGGGCAATCGCCACCCGCTGCTGCTCGCCCCCTGAAAGCTGGCTCGGGTAGTGCCCGATCCTGTGGTCGAGACTGACCAGCCGGAGAGCCGTCAACGCATGCTCCTTTCGCTCCTCGGTCGACAAGCCCGTCAGATGAAGGGGGAGCTCCACGTTCTCCAACGCCGTGAGGACGGGGATGAGATTGTAGAATTGGAAGATGAAGCCCACGTTGGTGGCACGCCACTGAGCGAGCTGCATCTCCGAGAGGGTCGTGATGTCGACGCCTCCCACCTGAATCGTCCCGCTGTCCACCCGGTCAATGCCCGCGATCAAATTGAGAAGGGTCGTCTTCCCCGATCCCGAAGGGCCCATAAGAGCCAGGAACTCTCCTGAAGGGATGTTGAAGCTGATCGCATGAAGGACGGGAACCACGTAACTTCCCCGTCGATAGGACTTGCTTACATTCCTGATTTCGACGATGGCGTTCCTCTCTTCGGCCATCACTTCTCCATGATTTTGATCCGGGAGCCCTCTTTTAGCCTCTTGGGCGGCTTGAGGACGATGCGTTCCCCAGGTTTGACTCCACCTAGAACTTCCACCGTATCGCCCAGGGAAGCACCCAGCGTCACCGGCGTCTCTTTCACTCTGTTTTCCTCAACGACAAAGACCACGGCCGATGGGTTGACCACTGTTCGGGGTTTCTCCTCTCCCTTTTGGACGGGGCGCGAGAGAAAGGAGACTTTCGCCCTCATCTCAGGAAGGATGCGGGAATCCTTATCGATGAAACGGACCTTCACCATGACCGTGGCTTTGGTCCGGTCGGCCGTGGGTACGATCATATGGACCAAGCCGCGAAAGCGCGAACCGGGCAGAGCATCGAGCTGAATCTCGCACGGCTGGCCCACCCTCACCACGCCCAGATTGTTCTCCGAAACGTCCGCTTCCACCTGAAGGGAGTTCATGTCAGCAATGGTGACCACGGCTGCCTTGGCATTGGAAGCCGCCCCCAGAGGCGTGATGATGTCTCCCACATCCGCATCCTTGGTCAGAACCACGGCATCAAAGGGAGCGCGGATGAGCGTATAATCGATGGCCACCTTTGCGGCCTCCACACCTGCTGCGCTCACCTTTACGGAAGCCTCTGCAGCCGCGACCCCGGCCTCCGCCCTTTGATAAGCGGCTTCAGCCGTATCATACTCCGCTCTTGCAAGGTATCCACCCGCCACCAGTTGTTTGTATCGAAGGTAAGTCTTTGTCGCCTCTTCCAATTGAGCCTTGGCGCTTTCCAGATTGGCCTGGGAGAGCCTCAGGTTAGCCTCAGCCTGATCTCTGGCCGCCAGGACGTCCGTGTTCTCCAGGCGGGCGATCACCTGTCCTTTTTTGACCCGGCTTCCTTCCTCCACACTCAGTTCGACAAGCCAGCTTGTAATTTTCGAGGCCACGGCGGCCTTTCGCTGCGCCACAACGTACCCGCTCGCGCTCAACTCGGAGAGCACCTGAGAAGGATAAAGCTCTGAGACGGTTCCCACCTCCACGGAGACTGCAGGCGTCAGCATCTCGTTAAAGTAGAGGAAACCCGCGGTGAGAAGGAGCACAACCATGAGGACCCAGAGGAAGGTTCTCCTTCGCTTCACCGGCTGAAAGGCTTTGGCCGATTTATCGATCTTTAATTTCGAAAGGTCTTCTTGTTCCATAGCCCAGGCTTTTCCGTTGCTTCATTTTTTAATTATAGAATCATTTGGCATGCCCTGCCATGGAATAATTGGGGAATGGGTAATCCCTGGTCCCCCGGGGGGTCTTGGCCGGGATGGCAAATCTATTGTGATCTCCATCTCCATGTGGGGAAGCAGGTGACCATGGTCGGCTGGTTGGTAACAGGCAAGACGGTTCTCACCAAGGACGGGGACCCTATGAAGTCTGTATCCTCTGAGGACACCACAGGGCTTCACGAAAACGTCTTCTTCCCAAAAGGGTACCATCAATTCTGTCACATGCTGAATGACATGCGGCCATGCATCCTTAAAGGCAAAGAAAATGGGTTATTTCCCCTTCAGCCATCGCCTTCGCTCTTCTTCCCTTATTTCCCGCCTTAGCAGCTTGCCGACTTTTGATTTAGGCAACATGTCCCTGAATTCTATGTAGTCAGGAATCTTGTAAGGGGCAAGCTTTTCACGGCACCATTTAATCAGCTCGGAGGCATCGACGCCTCGCGTGTTTTCCCTGAGCACCACGATCGCTTTAATGAGCTCTCCTACCGCTGGATCTGGAACGCCAATAACACAAGCCTCTTTTACTACTTTTAAGCTTAGCAGAATTGCTTCAATCTCTGAGCATGAAACTCTGTACCCTTTATATTTTATGATATCCGCACTTCTATCGACATAAAACACGTTCCTGGTCTCATCAATTCGAACATAATCGTTAGTTAAGTTCCATGTTCTTCCATCTACTTCCACAAAACACTCTGAGGTTTCTTCAGTTTTGTTCCAATAACACGCTTGGGTTCCATATTCAGAAGTAACCAATAACTCACCTACCTTATTAGCTGGTACCTCCTCCAAGGTATCGGGGTTAACGACCCTAATTTGCTTGGATGCTACAGGAAGCCCAATACTCCCTATCAAAGGAAACCTATCTAAAGGACTAAGGGTGATGCAGCCCATTTCTGTAGTCCCATAATTTTGATATAATGGAATTCGAAATGTTTCGTGCCATCGTTTGAACAGATCGGAAGGAAGCACATCCCCTCCGCACCAGCAATATTTCAGTGAACTTAGGTCATACGATTTTAGCCTATCATTTCCCAGGATCATCCGGTATAGGGCAGGCACACCTGTAAATATCGTTACCTTGTACATTTGTATAGCATCTAAAATAGCATCAACTTGAGGGACGGGCATTAACACAACGCTAATACCTCTCCCTAATCCCCAACCCAGAATTGCTTCTTGTCCCATCATGTGAAAAAGAGAAATTGCAATGAGGAGGACATCATCCCCTCCTTCTAAAATATAGTCCTTTGTCAGATCTTCGTAGTCCTTCAGAGAGCACAACATTTTAGCGTGAGAGCTTGGCACCCCTCTTGGAGACCCCGTTGTTCCGCCAGTGTAAAGAATTGACGCAAGTTGTTCGTCAGCTTTTATGGTCAGTTTTGGCGGTTGGTTTGGATATTTTCTTATTAAATCGCTGAAAAAATATACCTGACTGGTCTTTTTGACTACGCCTTTGGGTACCTTATCGAGTGCTCTACCTATCGTTCGTTTCCACCATGGAAGTAAATCTGTAAGGTTAGTAACAATTATCCTTTTTAATTTATTTCCCTCGAATACTTCCGTTACATAGCGGAAATTTGTATCTTGGCAGATGATCGTCTCCGCCCCAGAATCATTAACCATGTATTCAAGCTCAAAAGGAGTGTAGATGGGGGAAACAGGCACTGGGATGGCACCGATCTCCTGGATTCCAAAATAAGCCACAAGAAACTGAGGACAATTGGCAATATAAATCATGACCTTATCATTAACCCTCACGCCCAAATCGGATAAAGCACCGGCAAATCTCCGTACCAAATCTCTCATCTTAGAATAAGAGAATTTTTCACCCAAATAAATGATCGCCGGTTTGCGAGGATATTTCTCACAAATATCTTCAATAACGCCAAATATGCTTCTATCATCTCTCGATGTGACCGTCATAAAACACCCAATGATTTGCCTCGCTAGAAATCATCTTCTAATCAGCCAGGACAAATTTCCGTTCCATATAGAAACGGCGTGATCAAGCCTCAGCTTTTCTATCGGGGTTTACGGTCCCGATATCTTCAGCATTTCAGAGATTGCCCGTATAAAATCAAGCCCCAAGGTAAGCGGCCTTTACGTGTGGATTATCGGTGAGTTCTTTCGCTGTTCCAGCTAAAACAATTGTCCCCTTTTCCATCACGTAACCGTGATCTACTATCGGAAGGATAGGTTGAGCATACTGCTCGGTGATCAATATCGTAATTCCAGTTTTCTCATTGATCTCTTCAATAGCTTGAATCAGTCTTGATTGGATAGCCGGACTCAGTCCCATCAGAGGCTCATCCAGGAGCAACAGCTTTGGCTGAGCCATTAACGCCCTGCCAATGGCAAGCATTTGTTGTTCCCCACCGCTCAAGAAACCACCCTCTCTTCTTTTTAAATCTTTCAAAGCTGGGAAAAGGCTGAACACATATTCAAGAGTTCTTTTTGCCTCTTGCCGTGTTGCCAAATAACCACCTATTTTCAAATTTTCAAGAGTACTACTTTCGGGAAAAATTCGGCGTCTTTCCGGACAAAGTACAATTCCCTTCCTTGCTCTTTCGCTCGGCTTAACGTTTATGGTGTCCTCGCCCTTGAATTGGATCTCACCGAGTACTGTTATTCTTTGCCCTCCTTTCATGACTTCCATTTTTGTCATATCTAAGATTATTCCTGAAATCGTATACATCAATGTGGACTTGCCTGCACCATTAGGTCCAAAAACTCCGGTTATTTCGCCTTGTCGGCATGTGAAGTTCACATTATTAAGGGCCAAAGCGTTTTCGTAAAAGACCATGAGATTTTTGATTTCCAGCATGATTCTACGTTACCCCAAGGTAGGCTTGCTTGACGATTTCGCTCTTAATGATCTTTTCAGGGGCATCCTCCGCAATCTTTTCTCCAAAATTCATAACCATCACCTTATGGGCTAATTGGAAAAGCTCTTTTACCCTATGCTCCACCATGATGATGGTGATCCCATTCATCTGGAGTCTCTCAATCATAGGAATCATCGCTGCGATCTCACTGACACTCAAACCCGAGAAAAGCTCATCCATAATAATCACATGGGGTCTCAGAGCGAGACATCTCGCTAACTCGAGGCGTTTTAGATAGCCTTCAGAAAAGGCAGAAGCGAGTTTATACGGAACATGGACGTCCCGCTCAAAACCAATTTCCTCCAAAATGTCCAAGGCGACGGTATCTCTATCTCCCAGTTTGCCCCCAGTGGTGCGCATAATCCTCGAAGAATACAACGGGACCACTAGGTTTTTAATAGCGGATAGGGAGTGATAAGGTCTCGGTATCTGAAAGGTGCGGACAATCCCCAGACCGGCTATTTTTTCAGGTGCCAATCGTGTAAGATTCTTTCCTTCCGAAAATACCGTTCCAGAGTCTGCCTTAACAAAACCAGTAATGAGGTTTACTAATGTGGTCTTCCCTGAGCCATTGGGACCGATAATGCCGAGAATTTCGCCTTTGATTACGTCAAAGCTTACATTATCTACCGCTTTCACCCCGCCAAATGATTTGTGAACACCTTTAACCTGGAGAACAAGGTCTTCACTCATATTTCTGTCCAACGTTCAAATTGATGGTATTTTCTTTGTAAAAAAGGCACTAAACCTTCGGTCTTAAATACGACAAGGCCTGCCAAAATAAGGCTGTAGAAGACCACCCGGAGTGGTCCAAAAGCTCGAAGCATTTCTGATAATGGAGCCAGGATGAAAGCTCCTATGATAGGACCCACCAAAGTGCCCACCCCTCCCACCACGGTAGCAGCAATGGGGAATATGGAAAAGTCTAATGCAAATAAGGATAAGCCAACCCAACCGTAAAGGTGAGCAAGACAAGCACCGGCAAAGCAACCTATCGCTGAGGCTATAAATACTGCTTTCATTTTATACCAGGCGATATCTATATTAGAAGCCCTGACGGCTTGGTCATTATCTTTTATTGCGCGCAGCACAATGCCAAAGTCTTCGTTCACTAATCTTCTCAGGCCGAAGGTCAGGATAAGCGTCATGGGTATGATAAAATAAAGCTCAACCCATATATTGGGGAAGGTAGCCAGCCCAGGCATACCATCCGTGCCGCCGAAGACTTCCAGAGCTTCAATCACTCTGGCAAACAGGAGTGGGTACATCAGGCTCACGATGGCAAAGTAAATGCCTCGTATTGGCAAGCAGGGAAGCAATAGGAGAGTGCAAATAGCTCCCCCAGCGATTGTGGCGATAGGGATTGTGATTGCCATTGGTAACCCAAATGCCGAATTCAGAACCCCAGATAAATATCCCCCCACTCCTGTAAAGAATGCTCCCCCTAAACAGACGATCCCGACGAAATGAGCCAGAAAATCAAAACTTAAAGCCAACAAAGCATAAATACAGGAAATGGTCATAATTCTTTGCCACGTCATCGATGGTACGACAAAAGGAATGATCAGCATTCCCAGGACAAAAGAAAATGTCGGGATTATTGCGTAGGCTATTCCCCGCCATGAAGAAATAGCATAGATGCCCTCGGTTCGTACTTTTATTCCCCGGTCCACTCTTTCCCGGCGCCTTATTTTTCCATCCAATTCTAAACCCTCTCCTCAAGTTCTTTCTGCTTTCCAAGAAGCCCTGAAGGCTTGAGTATCAGTGTAAGAATAATGAATAGCAAAACCACCACCATTTGCCACTGGGGTCCGATGAAGGCTGTCGCCAGTATTCGAGAAAAGCCTAGGAGAAATGCACCCGCAAGGACCCCTGCCCAGCTACCAAGTCCTCCGACGATACACACGGCGATGGCATCGATCAACACCGAGTATCCGGTTTCTACCGTGATGTTTCCCAAGGGAAGGATCACGACAGCGGCGACGCCAGCGAGGGCTGACCCTATCGCTAGGGCAATCACCGCTGTTCGGTCCGGCTCTATCCCCGACATCATGCTGGCATGCTTATCCTGAGCGATTGCCCTGAGCGACAAGCCTACTTTCGTATGGCGAGTGACGAGCCATAAGGCGGACATCGTTGCTAGACCCATCCCTATGACGATGATTCGTTGCCAATCGATCACAACCCCTCCCAAGCTCACGGAACCCGCAACAAAAGGGGGAAGCATATAAACCTCACTGATAAACCCTCTCCAGCGGAATAATTCCATAATCGCTATGCCAATGGCCAAAGAAGCAATGATTTCCGAGGCCGGCATGCCTTTTACTCGGATCAGGAAAAGGCGATAGATGGCGCCCCCAATGATTGCCACAATGATGATCGACAGGAATATGGAACCGATATAGCTGATTCCCAGCCGATTTAGGAAGAGCCAAGTGCTAAATCCCACCAGGATATAGAGGGCGCCATGAGCGAAATTGGCCAGTCGGCTGACGCCATACACCAATGCAAAACCACTGGCGATTAAGGCCAAAATGACACTATTGACGAGTCCGAAAATTAGAATATTCATCTCGCCTCACTTCATCCAGGGCGGCAGCGCCAAACTTCCTGTGGCTATTTTATCCGGAAAGACAACCATTCTCTTGCCATCTATCCACTGGGTCCACATTTCTACGGCAGTCTTTTGTGGGTCACTGTCCTCAATAATTTGGTGATCCTTGGGGTCAAACTTTACTCTACCGTAAGTCCCCATCATATCGGTTTTTTCCAGCGCCGGGATGATTCGATCAGGGTCGAGCCCCTTCGCCCGCTCGATGGCGTCCTTTAGAATGTAAACCGCTGTATAACTGGTAGATGCCCATTCCGATCTGGGTTCGACTCCGTACTTTTTCTTATGGGCAGAAACGAAGGACTCGCTCATGGGAATGGCCTTGGTCGCTACCGAACCTGCTTTCGCATACAGAACGATAGAATAGGCCACTTTCCCATCGGTCGCCTTCCAAGTCCCTTCATCCTTAAGCGCTTGAATGTATCCAATGGGTAGCGCCGGCACCTTCATGTCGTACCACTGTTTCATCAAGATGGAGACTTCGGGCATATCGAACCACGGGATTAAATACTGCGCCATGCCATCTTTGGCTTTGGAGAGTCCAATGGAAAAGTCGGTCGTTCCTGTCGGATAGACCTCATAGCCGATGATTTTCCACCCTTTCTTTTCAAGCCCTTCTTTCAAGGCCTTACCTGCAGCTCGAGCATGCGCGACATCTTGGACCATGATAAACGCTTTATCAAACCCTTTTCTCGCCCTGATTGACTCAAAGGTTCCGATCGCTCCTTCTATCATGGGCACGACATTGCCCGTAGTTCTAAAACAATATTTATATTTATCGTAATTATCAGCGATGCGCTTTTGGTAGGCAGGGCTTAAAACGCCTGCGGAGAGTATGGATACGGTCTTATGCTTAGACAATACGTCCATGGCCGCCAAAGCAGCTTCTGACCGGATAGGACCGCCCACGATAAAATTCGCCCCTTTCTCTATGATTAATCTCTCCACTGCCAGAAGGGCCTCAGCCACGGGGACACCTGGTTCAAGGTCTCGGGTATCCATGATTTCGAGATGTAACCGACGCATTCTTCCAGCGACATTCACTCCGCCTTTGGCGTTAATTTCTTCCACGGCCAGTGTGATCCCTCTTTCTGCATCCACACCATCCGGATATCCTCGAGAAATAGGAACACCGAGCACGATGGGCTGGGCTACCGCCACTCCGGGAGGTAGAACATAAAAAGAGGGGAGAAGGATTAATATTAAAAGTAATGTGATGCGAATAAGATCTTCTAAACTTCTTTTTTTCATGGCCGCCTCCTTGTAAAATGTTATGCGATGCAATGGTACCATTGTCAAAACATCAACACGAATCTTTTCACCTCCTTTCTATTCAGAGGGTTTCTTGTTTTCATGCCTCCCGGATCACCCGCTTCGCCTTGCCCTCGAATCGGGGAAGCTGTCCGATCTGAACCACCTCTACGTCCGGAGTGACCCCAATTCGAAATTTAAACACCTCCTTGAAGGCCTTCACGGCTTGATCCATTTCGTCCCTGGAGAGGGCAGGGGAAGAGGGTTCCACCCGAATCCTTAGATGCTTCCCTGATCCCATCTTGGGGGCGATCACTTGATATTCATTTGAGAATGCTTTCGTCCCCCGAACGAAATTCTCGATCGCCGACGGAAAGATATTGACACCGCCAAACTGGAACATATCATCTGCCCGGCCAATGATCCCTCCCTCCAGTCGAAGGAATGTCCGTCCACAATCACACTCCTGACAGTCGAATTTGACGATGTCACCCATTCGCCACCGGATAAGAGGCATGGATTCACAGCAAAGATTTGAAAGCACCAGTTCTCCCTCCTGACCAGGATGGAGGGGCTTGCCTGTCTGGGGATCGATCACCTCGGCGAGGAACATGCTTTCAATCACATGAGTCCCTCTCTGAGCCACACATTCAAAACCGAAGTTGGAAATCTCTGTAGACCCGATGTCATCATAATTTTTAGCCCCCCAGGTCGCCTCAATCTTTCTCTTGGTTGACGGGACCTGAGCCCCAGGTTCACCTGCGGTGATGACAATTCGAACCGTCGTCTTGGAAAGATCCACACCCATCTTCTTTGCCACTTCTCCAAGGAAAAGCATGTAAGTGGGTGTCCCACAAACGATGGTCGGTTTCCATTCAAGGATGTTTTTGATACGGTCCTCTGAACTCTGGCCTCCTCCAGGGATGACAAGAGCTCCACCTTGCTCGAAGGAAGAATGGATTCCCCACCACGCTAGGTAGAGCCCGTAGTTGAAAGGAATAAAGATAATGTCATTCTTGGTAATTCCATAACCATACATGAAATACATGAACTGATCAAAGTAAGCCTCCAACCAGTCCTTCTTACTCAATAAAGATCGGACAGGGGTTCCGGTGGTGCCGGTGGTCTGAAAGACCCTGACCCCTTCCTCGGGGGAGATGCAGTGAAAATCTCCATAGGGTGGATACTTTTCCTGACTCTGCCTCAATTCTTCTTTGACCGTAAAGGGAACCTTACTCACATCCTCTAAGGTCTTAATATGTTCCGGCCTCACGCCAGCCTCATCAAACTTCTTTCGATAGAAAGGGGCTCGCGCATAGACGTAGGCCATCTGTTTTCTGAAAAGGTCAACCTGGTATTCCAATAGTTTCTCCCTTGACATCGTCTCCAATTCGGGTTTCCACATGATGACCTTTTCCATTCTCATCCCTCTACTTATCCTTTCTTTCTTTCAACCCCTTCAGAATCTTTTCTGGAAGGATCGGCAAGGTTTTGACCCTCACCCCCGTGGCATTGTACACAGCATTGGCAATGGCGGCGACCATTCCTGAGACGTACCCTTCCCCAACCTCTTTCGTACGGTAAGGAATGTCTCTTTCGTAACTCTCCGTGATGACATCGACGTAATGGGATTCAACCATATCCGCGGCACAGGGGATTTTATAATCGAGGAAAGAGGTCGTTAGGGTTCTCCCCTTCTCCATGAGGACCTCTTCCCAGAGAGCATGGCCTTGAGCCATGGAGACCTGGCCATCAATCTGGCCTTCGACCAATAATGGGTTGATAGGAAAACCACAGTCGTGGGCTGTCGTGGCTTTTATCAGTTTCACCTGACCGGTATGCATGTCAACCTCCACCTCAGCCACTTGGGCATCAAAGGCATAGTTATCACTCCATCTGCCTTTGGTGGTAGCAAGGCTCGGATGCGTCGGCACATCTTTCATCGCCCGATAGTGGCCCTGACCGATAATGGGATCCCCTCGACGCTTGGCAATGCTTGCCGCCACGGCCTGAGTAAAAGAGATCGATCGTCCTGGAGACCCCTTAACAAAGATCTCCCTGTTCCTCGCAATTAAATCCTCAGGATTGGCTTCCAGCTCCTGTGCTGCAACTTCAAAAAGTTGGCGCCTGGCATCAGACGCAGCAATCTTGACAGCATTCCCTGAGACATAAGCACCCCCGCTGATCCAAGAACCAATATCCACGGGCGTGGTCTCCGTATCGGCTGCCACCACTTGAATATCATCCATCGATACCCCGAGTTCCTCGGCAACAATTTGGGAGAGTATGGTCTCTGCGCCCTGACCAATGTCCAAGGCTCCCGTGAGAAGGGATACTGTGCCATCATCATTCAATTTGACAATAGCGGCGGAGGCGTTGGGGTAAATGAGGGAGCCACTAAAATAGGAAGAGATCCCCACCCCGATTCCCCTCCTTATACTCTGGCCTTCCTGTGACTTTCCCTTCCGATACATATGTTTAAATTGAGTTTCCTTAGCCACCTTTTCGATACATTCCACCAAACCACAGTTTCTGACGGAATCTCCATTTGGGAGAATGTCCCCCTTCTGTCGTGCGTTTTTCAAGCGGATTTCAACAGGATCGATCCCTAACTCCTCAGCGATCATATCCATCTGTGAGTCGACAGCAAATCGAAGATTAGGAGCACCATGTCCCCTCTGGGGGGCCCTTACGGGATTGTTTGTATAGACGGAATAGCCTTCATATTTCAAGTTTGGAATTCTATAGGAGAGCATAACAAAACCCCAGCAGAGGAAGATGACGACCACTCCGCTCCCTCGATAAGCACCTGCATTGTTG
>JAHECH010000508.1 GCA_024641835.1 Deltaproteobacteria bacterium | reverse complement strand
TCCATGGAAATAACACAGGCCCCCTTTGTTCATAATCAGACCGCGGTATAGATTCATTTCAGGGGTGCCGATGAAGCTTGCCACGAATGTGTCTTCAGGCCGGCTATAGATGGTCTCCGGGGTCCCTGCCTGGCGAATTCTACCCTCCCGCATGACAACGACCCTGTCCCCGAGGGTCATGGCTTCCACTTGATCATGGGTAACATAAATCACCGTCCCTTTGACCTGCTGATGGATCCGTTTCAGTTCGAGCCGGACATTCGCTCTAAGGCGGGCGTCCAGGTTGCTGAGGGGCTCGTCGAGCAAAAACAGTTTTGGTCGCCGGACCAGGGCCCGGCCCATGGCTACCCGTTGCCGCTGTCCGCCGGATAGCTCTCTCGGTTTTCGATCAAGCAGTTTTTCAATGCCGAGAAGCCGGGCAACGCCGCCAATACTCTCCTCGATGATTTGCTTCGGAGCTCCTCGCATGGCTAGACCGAAACCGAGGTTTTGGGCCACCGTCATATGGGGGTAAAGGGCATAGCTCTGGAAAACCATGGCCACATCCCGTTCCCGGGGCGCCAGGTGATCCACCGCCTTTCCATCAAAGAGCACAGTGCCTTCATCCTGAGGGATCAATCCGGCGATAATGTTGAGGAGGGTACTCTTCCCGCATCCTGAAGGCCCGAGAAGAACGCAGAATTCTCCGTCCGCCACCAGGAGATCCACATCCGACAGGACCTGCACTCTACCAAACCGCTTATTGACCTTTTGGACCGTAAGAGATGCCATAGCTAGCCCTTCAGCGCCCCTGCAGTCAGGCCCCGGACCAGATGCCTCTCAAAGAAAAGGAACAGGATGAGGATGGGGACCGTCACCATCACCGATGCGGCCATGACCAGTTGTTTGGACAGGTGTACACTCTGGGAAAGCTGAACGACCCCTCTGGACAGAGTAAACTTCTCCGGGCTGTCGAGAAACATGAAAGCGAAAAGGAACTCGTTCCATGCGATCATGAATGTGTACAGGGCGACCGTGGCAAGGGCAGGTGCGGAAAGAGGGAGAACAATTCGCCAGATCACCCCGAAACGGCTGCATCCATCGGTCAGCCCCGCGTATTCCACCTCGAGCGGAAGGTTCTGGAAATAGCTTCTCAACATGTAAAGGGCTACGGGAAGCGTCTGAGCGAGATAAACAAGGATGAGGGCATGCAGCGAATCGCGAAGCCCCATTTTAGCAAAAACCACATAAAGAGGAATGACCAGCACAATAGCCGGAAACATGTAGATCAACAGGATACTGTAAGACATGAAACCCCGGCCTCGAAAGCGAAGACGCGTCACCGCATAGGCGCCGACGGTCGCCAGCGCCAGGGAAAGAATGACGGTGATCAAAGAAACATACGCGCTGTTGAGAATATAGCGGGCAAAACCATGCTCGAAAAGCACCTCGGTATAAGCACGAAGGTCGATTTTACTCAGATCCATACCGAGGTTCGCGGGATGGAGCAACAGTTCCTGCAGGGATTTGAAGGAAGAGACAATCATCCAATAGAAGGGAAAGGCGACCGCAGGGATGAACACCACAAAGCCAGCGATTTTCGCACCTTTGATGACCGCTCTCTCCAAACGCTCCCGTCCCATCAGTAAATGTCTCCTCTACTCCTCACTCCTCACCATCCAGCGGAAGTAAATAAAGAGGAACAGGGCCAGGATTCCGAAGAGGACCATCGCTACAGCAGAACTCGCACCGATGTCGAACTCACCGAAAGCATAGTCATAGACCTTGATGGTCATGACCTTGGTCCCGGCCTGCCCCCTCGTGAGCAAGAAAATGTCATCAAATTTATTAATCGTCCATATGAACCGAAAGAGAAAAAGGGTGGAGAGCACGGTGGCCAGTTGTGGCAGCGTGATATGGATGAATCTCTGCAAAGGGCTCGCCCCGTCTACGGAAGCGGCGTGATAGAGTTCCTCCGGGATGTTCTGAAGGCGGGCGAGAATAAACAGAAAAGCAAAGGGGAAGTAGCGCCATCCCTCGAAGAGAATCACTGAAATGAGAGCCAGGGGCAGTTCCCAGGTCCCACCAAGGAACCTGACTTCGATCCACCGCTTCGAAAAAAAGGGAATGGGTTGGGCAATAAGTCCCTTTTCTAATCCTAACCAGTTAACGACCCCCAGTTGAGGGTCCAAGATGAAACCCCAGGTAAAAGTGACTGCCACGACGGGCGCAATGTAAGGCGAAATGAAAAGCCCCCGCACCAACCCTCGACCGGGAAATTCCCCATGGACCAGCAACGCAGCGATCAAACCGAGGTAAATGGAAAGAAGGCTTCCTCCCAAGGTGTAAACCAGGGTGGTGAAAAGCACGGTAGCGAATTCAGGATCGCCTAAAATCTTCCGGTAGTTTGCAAGGGTCAGGTTGAACTCCAAAAGGGATTCGCCCCGAAGGTCCTTTAGCAACACCGGCTTGAAGCTCAACCACAGGTTCCAGATCACAGGAAAGATCACGAAGGCCGCTACGACCGTGAACGTGGGCGCCAGCATCCAGAATGCGAGGTTGCTCTCTTTATCCAGCAAACTCCCGGAGCGATCTTGCATGCCTTTTATTGCAACTCCCTCACCCGAGCATTCATCCTTTGGGCCGCCTCTTGAGCAGTGATCTCGCCGTCAAGAAATTTCTTGAGGATTTCAGGGATCACTTTGGTTCCATAAATCTTCGATACCAAAGCTCCTTTTCCTTCTGAAAATCCCCATCGATCAAAGGATTCTACGCCAGCCATAATGGTCTTAACCACGTCCGCTCCATAGAAGCGGGAGATCTTCGCCCGGGTGGTCACACCGAATTCCAGCTCCATCCAACCTTTCGTAAACTTTTCAGGATCCTCTTTCGTGCCCGGGCGAACGGGTAACTTGCCCTCGGCTGCCATGCTCAGCCACTTTAGATACCCTTCGCTCAACAGGAACTCCACCCACTGCTTGGCCGCCTCCTTGTTCGCATCCCTGGTGATCCCAAAATAGTTGATCTGACCGTATTGGGCCCTGCCTCTAGGGCCGTGAATCGTGGTCACAAAGCCGGTGTGCCTGGCCAGGAATCCTGGTTCTCCCTTTGCTATGTCCGGAACCACAGGCTGATCCCGTCGCAGCCCTGAAAGCTCATCCAGGATAAAGGGAGACCAGACAATCATCGCCGCTCGCCCTGACAGATAGTCCATCCTGGTGTGAAGCCAGTAAAGATTTCCTGGGGGCGTGTATGCCGAGAGTTTCTTGTAAAACTCCAGGGTTTCAACCATCTCCGGCGTATTCAGGTTGACCTGACCTGAGGAATCCGTGAGCTTTACCCCGTTGGAGAGGGCAAAATGTTCGAACACCTGTTGGGTATACGTTTGACCGGGATCTGTCGCCACTTCGAAGCCCCAGATCAATGGAGGGCTGTGAAGAGCCTGGCTAGCTTTCAGAATGGCCTCCCAACGATCAGGTACCGGCAGGGTCTTTTTTTCAAATAGATCTTTGCGGTAGAGCAGCAGCTGACCCCAGCCGTCAGCAGGAACAGCGGCATACCCGTCTTTGAACCTGGCAAGGTTCAGAGGCCCCGTGCCAAAGGTTTCTCTTCCTAACGTCATTACCACGTCCGTTGAAGATACGTGATCCAGAATCCCCGCTTCTGCCCAGCCGATAGTGAAATCGATCGGGTGGAAGACGACATCGGGGAGGGATCTCGCCGCATAAGCTGCGGTCACCCGTTCGACCAGAAGATTTTCTTCCACTGGGATGACGCGGACGTTGATCCCCGTCTTTTGCGTAAATTCGGCAGCGATCTCCTTTTGAATCCCGACTCGATCCTTCTCGACCTCAGTGGTCCAGAAAGTAATTTCCTTCTCTCCTCCCAGCGCAAAGATCTCTGACACAAACATAAACAAAACCATCAGAAGAGCGAGTAAGCCTTTCTTCATCGATCAGCCCTCCTTTCCTTGAATGCATACGCCGTGGTCTGTTTGTCTCGGACGAGCCACAGCAAATAAATCCGCAGTTCTTTGGTTAAGAGACTTCGGCCCTTCGTTTTTCTTCGTCCCTGATTTCGCGGCGGAGGAGCTTGCCGACCTTTGATTTGGGAAGCATGTCCCTGAACTCAATGTACTGGGGCACCTTGTAGGAGACGAGCTGTTTACGGCACCATTTGATGAGGTCATACCCTGTAATCCCTTTGATGTCCGCTTTTAGTACCACATAAGCCTTGATCCTCTCGCCCACTTTTTCATCC
>JAHECH010000507.1 GCA_024641835.1 Deltaproteobacteria bacterium | reverse complement strand
ATGCACATTGCCGACTTCTCCATCGGCATCCTCGGTGCTAACGGCGTGGTGGGCGGAGGCTTCCCCATCGCCGTCGGCGCCGGGCTTTCGATCAAGCTGCGAAAAACGGAACAGGTGGCGGTGGTTTTCTTTGGAGATGGGGCAGCCAACCGGGGCACATTTCACGAAGCGGCCAACATGGCAGCCATATGGAAGCTTCCCGTGATCTTTGTTTGTGAGAACAACCTCTATGCCTCAACGACCCCTGCCTCCTATTCCCTTGCGGGAGGATCTGTGGCAGCCCGGGCAGGGGCTTATGGTATCCCCGGTGTGGTCGCTGACGGAAACGATGTTCTCGAAGTGCGGAAGGTCGTCGGTGAAGCGGTCGAGAGAGCCAGGAAAGGCAAGGGACCGGGCATCATAGAGAACAAAACCTACCGGCACCGGGGTCACTTCGAGGGGGATCCCCAGAAATACAGGCCCTTGGAAGAGATTGAAAGATTCAAGAGCAAGGACGATCCCATTCAACGATTCAGGGGTCTCCTCAGGAAAGGAGCCATTCTCTCCGAAAAGCTTGAGAAGGAGATTAGGGGTGAGGTCACTCTTGTGATTGAACAAGCGCTCCGTTATGCCCAGGAGGCGCCTCTCCCAGGGCCGGAAGAGGCCCTTGAAGATCTATTTGTGAGCCCGAAGAAGTGAAACGGACACGAAATGCAGCATGGAGCGGATGATGACTGAAACACTCTTATCCTGTTCTGAGGCCTTGGCAAAGGCTCTCGGCGAGGAGATGGAACGCGATAAAACAATATTCATTATCGGCGAGGACTTGACAGCCCATGACGGTATCTTCGGACAGTTCAAGAACCTCCCCAAGAAATATCCGGGAAGGGTCATTGATACGCCCATCTCAGAGACATGCATCGTGGGTGCCGGCCTGGGCGCCGCACTTACAGGCATGAGACCCTTCGTGGATCTCCATTTCGCCGATTTCTTTACCACGGCCATGGATGAGATTGTTAACCAGACTGCGAAAATTCGGTACATGTTCGGTGGCCAGGCAAAGATACCAATGGTGATCTGGGCGCCTGACGGCGGTGGGCTGTCTGCCGGAGCTCATCACTCTCAGTGCCTCGAAAGCTGGTTTACCCACGCACCTGGGCTCAAGGTCGTCGTCCCTTCTCATCCGGCTGATGTGAAAGGCCTGATCAAGAGTGCCGTAAGGGATGATGATCCGGTCGTCGTTTTCCAGCATAAGAAACTCTTCGCCCGGAAAGGGCCAGTGCCTGAGGAAGAGTACCTTATCCCCCTTGGAAAGGGGGACATCAAGAGAAAGGGCAAAGACATCACCATCATTACCTATTCGCGAATGACCTATCTCTCTCTGGAAGCGGCGGATCAACTCGCCAAAGAGGGGATAGAGGCTGAGGTGCTTGACCTGAGGACCCTGAAGCCCCTTGATTTTGACCTCATCGCCGATTCCGTGAAGAGAACCTGTCATGTGCTCGTCGTTCACGAGGCTTGTCTCACAGGTGGTTTCGGGGCAGAGATCGCGGCGAGAATCGGAGAAGAGCTGTTCGACTATTTGGATGCACCCGTCACCAGAATTGGGGCGAAAGACGTGCCCATTCCCTTCAGTCCCGTTCTCGAAAATTTTGTTCTCCCCCAGGTCAGTGACATCGTGGGAGGAGCCAAGAAGGTTCTCAATCGTTAGTGCATTAACGATTGATCAATTCAAAATCCGAATTTCCTGCTTCTTCTATCCGTCCCGCACACGGGATGCAACCTAGGTAGGGGTTGTGCCTATGATCGAAATCACGATTCCGAAATTAGGGCTGACCATGGAAAGAGCCAAGATCGCCCGCTGGCTGTACCCTTCAGGCAATGAAGTGAAAGAGGGTGAACCGGTTGTGGTGATTGAAACGGACAAGGTGACCTATGAAGTCCCTTCGCCCGCCACTGGCCTTCTTCACCCCATCGCCCCTGAAGGCAAGGCATGTGCCGTAGAAGAAACAGTGGGTTATATCGCCAAAGATCAGGACGAGTACGAGCGAATTGTCGAACAGTATCCCTCCCCCGCGACCAAGGAAGAAGAGACCGTGCCTGTCGACGCAGCCGTGCCTACACCCTCCCCCGCATTGCAAGGAGCTAGGGTCAAAGCATCTCCCCTTGCCCGCTCCATGGCGGCAGCCCGTGGTTTGGATCTTGCTCTCATCAGGGGCACGGGCCCAGCGGGAAGAATCGTTCGTGCAGATATTCTCCGGGCTACGGAAGAGAGAGCAACCGGCACTGAAACACGAGATGCTCTTGCAAAGGAGGTCGCCGAAAGCATCCCTATCCAGGGCATTCGAAAAATCATCTTCGATAACATGATTCTGAGCTTGAGCCACTCGGCGCAGCTCACCATCCACACCGAAGCCTCCGCAGAGTCCCTCCTAGCATTAAGGCAGCGCCTAAGGAGCGGAGATCAGGAGGTCTCTTACAATGCCATCCTGGTCAAGATCGCTGCCATGGCTCTGCGCGCCCATCCCAGGATGAATGCAAGCGTGGAGGGCCATACGATTCATGTCTGGAAACAGGTCCACATCGGCCTTGCCATGGAGGCCAATGGTGCCCTCATCGTACCCGTTGTGAGATCCCCCGACTTGAAAGCGATACGGGAAATAGACGCTGAGATAACGGCCCTTATTAAAAAAGCGGGACAGAACAGGCTCTCTCCGGATGACCTGGTGAACGGAACTTTCACCATCACGAATCTGGGATTTGCAGAAGTGGACTACTTCACGCCCATCATCAGGCCTCCAGAGAGCGCTATTCTGGGTGTGGGCAGAATCCTAAAGAAGGCTGTGGTCAAAGATGACCATGTGATCCCCGGGACCCAGGTCGGATTGAGTCTCACGTTTGATCATCGCATCATTGACGGAGCCCCGGCAGCGAGATTTCTGAAAACCATCAAGGACCTGATTGAAGCCCCTCTACTCATGATGTACTGAAGGAGAGCATAATGACCACACTAAACTACGATGTTGTTGTCCTCGGAGGGGGAGCCGGCGGCGTTGCTGCAGCGATACGCGCCGCTCAGCTCAAAGGCAGGGTTGCCCTCATGGAAGACAAATTCCTAGGAGGCCTTTGCATGAACAGGGGATGTGTTCCTTTTAGCCACATGCTGGCCGCTTCCCATATTCTCGGAAGCCTTAGCCTTGGAAAAGAGATGGGCATTCAGTGCTCGGAGGTCAGCACGGACTTCTCCGCCCTCCTGAAGAGACAACATGAGCTCAGCACATTTATGCGCCAGGGTGTTCATGGCGTCCTGAACAAGAATGGTATCACCCTGATTACGGGTAGAGGTAAATTGGCCGGCCCCGGCAAAATTGAGTCGAAAGGCGGGATTCTTTCGGCCAAGAAGATTATTCTTGCCACGGGTGGCGACTGGGCCAAACCTGACTTCCCGAACAGTGACCTTCCAGAGGTGATCAATAGCGACTATCTGCTGACCGTGAAGCGCTTGCCTCAAAGATGCTTACTTTTCGGTGAGGGGCCCAGGGTGATAGAAATCGCCCAATTCCTTCGCCAGTTTGGTTGCAAGACATGGGTCAGTACGCCTGAAAGTGCTCTCCTTGAAAATGAGAACAAAACCATCCGGTCTCGTCTTGCCAAGGCACTGCAAACCCAGGGCATCCCGATTCTCACAAGAACCGAAATTTTGCGGCTCAGAAAAAAGAAGGAAAATCTTGAAGTCGGTCTGAAAGCGAAAGACAAAGAGGAGGTCATCTATGTTGACGTTCTCATGACCCTTCGGAGGCGTGCTGTGTTATCCGGTCTTGGGCTTGAGACAGTGGGCCTGGATGAGAAGAGTGAATTCATCCATGTGAATGAGCACATGCAAACGAGTGCAGCCGACGTTTACGCCGTCGGTGATCTGGCAGCCCCTGCGACCAAACATTATTCTCATCTCGCCTCCGCGGGTGGAATCGTGGCAGCACAAAACGCCATGGGCTTGAAGACTACCCTTGACCGGCGTAACACCGCCCGGGTGGTTTTTACTCGGCCTCAAGTTGCCTGCGTAGGCTTAACCAGCAAAGAGGCCAAAGAAGCTGGATATGAAGTGGTGGAGGGAGCAGCCCCTCTCTCCATGAACCCTCTCGGTATGATTCTCAACCAGAACGAAGGGATGATAGAAGTTGTCGCTGATAAGAGATATGGCGAGATTCTCGGCGTTCACCTTATTGGCGAAGGAGTCGCGGAGATAGCAGGAATAGGGATC
>JAHECH010000506.1 GCA_024641835.1 Deltaproteobacteria bacterium | reverse complement strand
AAAATATGATATAAGAGGTCAGATTGCAACGTCAAAGTTTCTTTTAGGTGACACTCGACCTTTCGACGCTCCCGCGATGAGCCGCATTCAGGCTGAAGCACGGGAGAATGGGTGAGGGAAAAGATGAAGCTGAAACAGATTTCCATATTTATTGAGAATTCTCCTGCGCGTTTGTATGAGGTGACCAATTCCTTGGGCGAGGCAGGGATTAACCTGAGAGCCCTTACCCTTGCTGATATCGGCGACTTTGGAGTTCTCAGACTCCTTGTCTCCAATGTCAGCGCGGCCAGAAGGCTCATGATGAAAAAGAACTTGCCCGCGCGAGTGGAGGAAGTGGTTGCGGCTGAGATCGAGGATTACCCTGGGAGTCTCGCAGCGGTCCTCAAGCCTCTTCTGGAGGCGAAAGTGAACGTGTCCTACATGTATTCTTTTATCGGGTTTTCTTCGGGGAAAGCGGTGTTGATCTTCCGTTTCAGCGACAACGACAAAGCGATCGAGGTCTTGCAGAGAAGCGGGATCAAGCTGTTGGATGCAGAAGCCTTTGGCATCCTTGAGATGCCGACCTAATACAGACGTGTTAGGTCTTTTGTCATCGAAGCCCCTTTACCGCGCCCTCTCCCCCAAGATTGGGCTGACTTTTACCCATAAGTGGGTTTACTGGACACAGGGGGTACGGATTGGGGGTCGTGGGGGTCTCTTTCAAAATGAGGAAACGAAGAGACAATGGGAATGACTATGCAAAAAGGGGGCAGCGAAGGCGGGCGGCGAGGTTTCATCAGTCATTTCCATGCACGGATTTGGATGGCTGTTCCCGGGAAGCCCTCCGCCCGCCTCAACCATCACCTAAAGCTGGTCACCAGGCAGCGTTTCCTTCGTTTCTCTATTTTGAAAGAGACCCCCACGGCCCCTCAGGCGTTTCTAGTGCCCCTGTGTCCGATAAAAAATGTGGGACATAGTCAGCAAGATTGGGGAAGAGGGCGGGGGGTGAGGGGGAGCATGAAAATGTTAAAGGATTAAATTCGTTTGTATTAGTCATGGTTTCGGCAATTCGGAGTGTGAGGAATATCCATGAAAGAGCAATTTCGTCCCAAATCATTTGCCGTCATAGGAGCCGGGCCCGTTGGATGTATTGTGGCGGCCTACCTGGCAAAAGGGGGGTACAGGGTGACTCTCTGCGACGTCCTCCCCGAGTTGACTGCCCCTGCATTGAACCCTGGGATTATCATCGAGGGCGCAGAACACCTGCAAGCGGTGGTCTCGAATACCTGCGCCAGCGTGGACGATCTTGCAGATGAGAAGCCCGACGTCATTATCCTAACGGTTAAAGCGGGCGCTCTGCCCCTCATCGCTTCCGCCATAGAGAGTTTTTATCATGAGGGTATGTATGTGGTGAGCTGGCAAAACGGCATCGACACGGAACTCGTGCTCAGCCAACTGCTGGGCAAGAGAGCGGTCATTCGAGCAGTGGTCAACTATGGTTGCACCCTCATCGAGCCAGGACATGTGCACATGGCGTTTCATCATGTCCCACACTACATTCAGGAACTGGACCCCGAGTCAGAAGCAGCTGCCATAGCCTTTGCGGAGGCTCTTACCAAGACCGGGCTGGTCACCCATCGCACGGACCAGATCATATCCATGGTCTGGCGAAAGGCGATCTTGAATGCCTGTATGAACCCGGTATGCGCGGTGACCGGGCTGACCATGGCCCAGGCGATGAATGACCCCATCGTTTTTCAGACTGTGGATGCTCTCATCAAGGAGTGCGTGAAGGTGGCAAGGGCGAATGAAATCTCGCTGGGGTGGGACTTTTATCCTTACTGCATAGAATACATGAAAATGGCGGGTGATCACAAACCCTCCATGCTCATCGATATTGAAATGAAACGAAGGACGGAAATTGACTTTATGAACGGGAAATTTGTCGAATATGGTGAGCAGGCCGGCATAGAGACCCCTTACAACAGGACTCTCAGATCTCTTGTAAAAGCGCTGGAGCCGAAATAACCGCTTCGAGCAACGGCGGCCTGCTGCCCTCAGAGCATAGAGATTTCCGGTGCGCCCGGTTTGAAATGCTCCATGACTTCCTCATGATGCCCTGAGAAGAATTCCATTACGGAATGACAGGATCCTATGTTTTCACTCTCATCTTCCGCCAGCCTTCCCTTCTGAATCGTCTCTCCCGGCTCAAGCCCCACTCCCTCATGGCCTGAAGATAGGCACGAAGGTCAGTCTTCGCCAACCGCTGTATTTTCACCACACCCACAGCTTTTTCTGTAACTCTGGCATATCATCCACCCCCAGGTGCCCAGTGTCCCAAGGCGCCCAGCCTTGCGCTCGCTTGAATAGCTTCCGGCGACCCCTGGGTTTAGGCTTTGATCGAGGAAACCCTGCGTTTTTTTGATTCTCCTGCTGTTCCAAAAGGATCTCCTTGACTTAAGTCAAGGCATGGCTTCATAAGTTTTGTATGATACCACTATGTAGTATCAATTTAGGAACTTACATTGAATGGAGCGGGATCGTTATTATCTATAATTCTATAAGGGTTGTTAGGAGGAAGCTTCGATGGAAAAAGAAAAAGACTTAAAGGTAGTCCAGAAGAAAGAAGTCAACGTGAGGGATTGGACGCTTTGCGAGGCGACCGCCCAGATGCTTGAAAAAGCGACAAAGGACGGAGTGGAAACGGCTTTCCACAGGGCTGCGGATATGAAGCCCTGTCCTATTGGCGCTGACTCAGCCTGTTGCAAACATTGCGCCATGGGCCCTTGCCGGCTGAACCCGAAAGACCCCTACGCTAAGGTGGGGGTGTGCGGTGCCACCATCGATACGATTCAATCCAGAAATTTTTCCCGCATGGTAGCTAGCGGAACAGCCGCCCATTCAAGTCATGGCAGGGGCATGCTCAAGTTGTTCAGGGACGTGGCTGAAGGAAAAATCAAAGATTACACCATTAAGGACCCTGTCAAACTGGAAGAGGTGGCTAAATCCATCGGGATAGAGATAGAGGGGCGAACTGCCAAAGATATTGCCCTGGACCTCTGCAAAGAATTGGAGCGCACATACACCGGCGTGGAAGGGGAGATTCCTTTTGTCAGCAGGGTGCCACCCAAGACCCTCGAAGCTTGGCGCAAACTGGACATTGTGCCACGGGGAGCCATGCTTGAGGTGATGGAACTGATGCAACGAACTCACGCGGGAATGGATCAGGATTATGAAAATCTCACCAAGCAGATCAGCCGGACAGCCCTGGTCGATGGCTGGGGGGGATCTATGGTGGCTACGGAGCTTTCAGACATCCTCTTTGGCACACCCACCCCTGTGAGAGCGGAAGTCAACATGGGCTGTCTGAAAGAGGACCATGTCAACATCATCATCCATGGCCATGAACCCAATCTCCTCGAGTCCATGGTGGATTCCGTCAACGATCCAGGGCTCCTCCAGGCGGCAAAGGACGTTGGCGCCAAGGGGATCAATCTTTTAGGGATGTGCTGCTCAGGTTTGGAAATGCTTTGCCGCCACGGGGTTCCCCATGCGGGTAACTTCATGTCTACCGAGGCGATCATGGTCACCGGAGCGGTGGATGCTTTTGGCGTGGACGTTCAGTGCATCCAGCAGGGGCTCGCCAAAGTGGCTCAGTGCTATGGAACAAAGCTTTTCACCACCAACCCCAGTTGCCGCATTGAGGGAGTCGAGCATATCCCCTTCGTTGAGCATGAACCGAGAAAGTGCACTGATGCCATCGTGGAGCACGCCATCATTCGCTTCAAGAACCGAAAAGGGGAGATAAGAATCCCACAGATCAAGAACTTGGGTATACACGGCTTTTCTCACGAGTACATCAACTATATGCTTGGGGGTACCTTCAGGGGTTCGTACACTCCTCTGAATGACAACATCATCAATGGCAGGATAAGGGGTGTCGCTGGTGTAGTGGGTTGTGTGAACCCGAGGGTGAAGCAGGACTGGGTTCATGTGGAATTGGTGAAGGAACTCATCAAGAACGATGTCCTGGTTGTTCAGACGGGGTGTTCCCAGATCTCCCTGGCAAAAGCTGGTTTGTGTACGCCCGAAGCCGCTCATCTGGCGGGGCCGGGCCTCAGAGAAGTATGTGAGGCGGTCGGAATGCCGCCTGTCTTGGGCATGGGTGCTTGCGTGGACAACAGCCGAATCCTTATGGCGTGCGCTGAGATGGTCCGCGCAGGAGGGCTCGGTGAGAGCATCGCCGACCTGCCCGTGGCTGGTGCC
>JAHECH010000505.1 GCA_024641835.1 Deltaproteobacteria bacterium | reverse complement strand
CGGCATCTTGCTGGCAAGCCACTTTCAGCCACAGATGACGGCTTACCTGAGATCTTTGCTTCCAGCCACAGGATACCTGTCCCTCATCAGCTTTGGTTCCATCTTTGCCATAGCCCTCATTACCTGCAACCTCCTCGGTTACGCCCTCAAACTCCTTTTCAGCAAAGCTTTTCTTGCATGGGTGGATAGGGCCCTGGGCTTCGGGTTTGCTGTGATCAAAGGGGTCATTCTCATTTACCTGGCGATTGTCATACTCACATTTTACGTGCCTGCCAAAACGCCTCTTATCGCCCAGTCAAAGCTCGCACCATGGATTATTGTATCATACCGGTCCATGATCAAAGTGATTTCTCCTTCCCATTATCAGAACTGGAGGAAGAAACTTGTCGGTGAAGAAAAGGAAAGCGGGAAGCAAGGTGCAGCACCAAACCAAGGACAGGAATGAGGAACTGCGCACGCCGGATCTGGCGAGTGCTTTCCTAGGACTGACGAATTTGGTTTCCACCTTGCGATCTTCCGGAGGCTGTCCATGGGACGCCCAGCAAACGAAGGAGTCGGTCAGGATATACCTCCTGGAAGAGGCTTACGAAGTGCTCGACGCGATCGAGCGGGGCTCTCCTCAAGACCTCTGCCAGGAGCTGGGTGATCTCCTGTTCCAGATCCTTTTCCTGGCGAGCATCGGAGAGGATGGGAAGGAGTTCGATCTGCTCCAGGTCGTGCAAAAGATCACGAAGAAAATGATCAACCGCCATCCCCATGTTTTTGGTACTGCAAAAGTCAGCAGCGCCAAGGAGGTTGCCGAGAACTGGGAAAGGATCAAGAAAAAAGAAAAAGGTGTGGCAGAGTCCTCACCAAGCCTCCTCAGGGATGTGCCGGTTGGCCTCCCGGCGCTTCTGAGGGCACACAGGCTGAGCGAAAGGGCTTCGAGGCTTGAATCCGGCCGTGCCGATGGCGAGGCCATTATGAGGCGAGTGGAAGAGTCTTATGAGTCCCTGGGAAAGCACGTCGCAGCTAGGGACAAAGAGCGCATCGGAGAAAGCATCGGGACCCTCCTCTTCCACCTTGCCGATCTTGCCAGGCATTGGGGATGCAATGCAGAGAGCCTTCTGAGAAAAGCGAATCAGGCTTTTCTGGATGGCTTTCAGCCCTAAACCTTGTGTTTTAAGGAACCGAAAAGGCTGGAATCCGTCATCCCTATGGAGCATCAGTTTTTTCCTCGCATCATCGGCAACATCAAAAGCCGAAGTCTAAAGTGGAAGCTTCTCTTGCCCTTTCTCTTTTTCGCTTTAGCGGGAAGCACGGTTCTCACCTACATCGGCCTCACATCCCAAGAGAGGCTGATCAAGGAAGAAGAAAAGAAAGGACTCCTTCAATCCTATCGCCATTTTCTGGAAGAGATAGGTCAAAAGAAAAATGAGGTGGAGGCCCTTGCCACGGTTGTTGCTGAAAATCCCGAGGTCCAGGATGCTTTTGCGAATAGAGACAGGGAAGCCCTGATCCGATTGCTTATGCCGACCTATGTTCAGCTCAAAAGGGATTATGACATCGAGCAGTTTCATTTCCATCTGCCGGGTGCCGTGTCGTTCCTAAGGCTTCACCAGCTTGAACGACACGGGGATGATATGAGTGCCTACAGAAAAACGATCATGGATGCCATTCGCACGGGCAAGCCAACGGGCGGCCTGGAGCTGGGGGCGACCGGCTATGGCGTCAGAGGTGTAGCTCCAGTTTTCCGTCATGGAAAACTCATCGGCACCGTGGAGATCGGGCACGGCTTTGATGAAGCATTTCTGAATGATCTCCACATGCGCTGGGGGAAGGATTTCATTCTTTATGCCATTAAGGAAGGGGAAGAACATCGATATCGTTTTCTCGGAAAAGCGGGGAATGGCTTTAACGGTTTTATCCTATCGTCCTATTTGACTACAGAAGACATGGAAGAACCTCTGATCCGCATATCCCCTGAGGAATACCCGGATAGAGCCATTCTTCTTGGGACCGTGAGAGATTACTCCGGCCACGAGGTGGCTCTGGTCGGGATCAGCACAGATCGCTCTCAGATCCAGCAGCGCCTCTTGAAGACCAAACTCTTGATGTACTCGGTCGGACTGGCGTGTATCGCCATCTCATTTCTGTTGACGTACCTCGTTGCCTCTTTATTCGTGAGACCCATCAAGGAGATCGCGCAGAAGGCACATGAGATTGCCCAGGAAAAAACGGAAACCCACCTGGAAGACGGCCCGGCGGACGAAATTGGCTCTCTCACAAGGGCATTGAATGCGATGCTGGATTCCCTTAGCCAGAAGAGAAGGGAGATCGAGACATATGCGAAAACCCTCGAAGTCAGGGTGAGAGAGAGAACAGCCGACCTGGTTGCATCAGAGGACAAGTACCGCACCCTGGTGGAAAACGTGCCCCTCATTGTTTACAGGGTCCTTCGGAATGGGACCACAGAGTTCATCAACTCCTACCTCACAGAAAACCTCGGCTATACCATCGAGGAAGCCGTAAGCGACCGGAAATTCTGGACTGAAAAAATCTGTGGCAACCCTTCGAATGCCGGGGTGGAAACGTGCATTCTTTCTTTTGGGAACGGGGGAGAGCATCGCGTGGAAAGACAGGTCAGGGACAAGGAGGGACGTCTTCTCACCTTCATTGACCATGCCCTCCCCAGCAAGGATACGGACGGAAAAGTGAAGTACGTGGACGGTATCATGATGGACATCACCGCGCTGAAGCAGTTGCAGGAAAGAGCTCTCCGGGCAGAGGAAATCAGGTTGCTCGGAGAAATCTCCGCCCATATGGCCCATGAGATCAGGAACCCCCTGATCAGTGTCGGCGGATTTGCCCGTCGGCTCAGAGACGCCTTGCCTGCGGATGACCCCAAACGTAAGGTCGCCCAGATCATTGTGGATGAAGTAGCGAGACTGGAGAGCTTTTTGAGAATCCTTTTCTCATCCATCAGGCCTTTTGATCTTTCCCTGAAAGAAGTGGACATGAATGAGGTATTGGCATCATCCATCGTGAAGATGGAGGGACTGCTGAAATCGAGAACCGTGGAGGCTGTGACGGAATTCGATCCCCATGTGCACACCCTTCAGGGGGATGCGGAGAAGCTGCACCTGGCATTCGAAAATCTCATGAAGCACGCCATCGTGTCCACGCCCAGGGGAGAGAAGCTTTTCTTGTATACGCACCAATTGGGTGATCGTCTCGTGATCACCTTCAGACACAAGGTTTCGCATCTTTCAGATGATGATCTGGATAAATTCTTCTTTCCCCACATTGAAGAAGAACGAGAATCCACCGTCTTGGATCTGCCTTTCGCCAGGATCATCCTTCATAGGCACGGAGGCAGGGTTGACCTCGTGAGGGAAAACGACAACGTCCTGGTCACGACCGTTGAACTGCCCGTAAGATTTCAGGCAGAGGGGACGGGGTAGCGTTTCAAGCTGCCTCTAGTTCTACTGAGGGAGGAGGGGGTGTGGGAGCGATTTCGTTTTGAGGAGAAGGGATCTCATGGAGCGCCTGGAAGTCTTTGCACTCCTCTTTGAGGGGACATCTCTTTTCACAAATTCGGACATCCATCCTCGGGTTGTTTCTTTTTTTGCGGCAAACAATATATTCCGGCATCAAGCTCTCCTTAATATTCGGTTGAAAAATGTGTAGTTTCATTATGTTTCATTTAAATGTTATTCTATGTGAGATAAATTTATGTGTCAATGAATATTATGCTCATTCGCACCCTGTTGTTCCATATGAGATACCCGGTTCTCCATCGCTGCCAATGCCGCTGAGAAAGAATCGAATGTGCTTGTATTACGTGAAAAAGCCAGAATGCCCCGCTCGGAAGAGCGGGGATGAATGGACATGGGGTTTTTTTCATGCCCCTCTCGTGGTTATGCCACGCAAGGCGTGGTTATGCCACGCAAAGCGTGGTTATGCCACGCAAAGCGTGGTTATGGCTTACAAACGCTTTGGTGCTCCCCGTATTGAGCGTGAAGACAAATTGAGGTTTTGGTCATGGTCAGGTTTGCACTCCTAAATGCGTTCATAGCACTGCACAGCATTCTTTTCTGCCTTTATGGCCTGGTGGTTCTCTCTCCTTTTGATAAGGGCGGGAGGCGAGTGCACTTCTATTGTGGTGTGCCATGGGCGAAGGTGATTCTCTTTGTCTGCGGCGTGAAGGTCAACGTAAAAGGCCTGGAAAATGTGGAGAGCCGTATTCCGAGGATTTATCTCACGAACCATCAG